>NZ_JACCQB010000020.1:0-107739 GCF_015712265.1 Burkholderia sp. 9777_1386
CCCTTCCCCCCTGAGCAAGGAGCAGCCATGACTTCCGACACGACGCAGGTGGACCGCACGCCCGCCCCCGACCCGGCGGAGAACAATGCGTATTTCCCGTCGCCGTATTCGCTGTCGCAGTACACGTCGTCGAAGACCGACTTCGACGGCGCCGATTACCCGAATCCGTACACCGGCGGCAAGTGGAAGGTCCTGATGATCGCGACCGACGAGCGCTACATCCTGATGACGAACGGCAAGATGTTCTCGACCGGCAACCATCCGGTGGAGATGCTGCTGCCGATGCACCACATGGACAAGGCCGGCTTCGAGATCGACATCGCGACGCTGTCGGGTAACCCGGCCAAACTCGAACTCTGGGCGATGCCGCAGGATGACGAGGCCGTGCAGAGTACTTACCGGAAATACCTGCCGAAGCTGAAGACGCCGCTCAAGCTGTCCGACGTGCTCGACCGGCATTCCGGCGCCGATTCGCCGTATATCGCGGTGTTCATTCCCGGCGGTCACGGCGTGCTCGCCGGCATTCCGCACAGCAAGGACGTCAAGCGCACGCTGCGCTGGGCGCTCGACCACGACCGGCACATCATCACGCTGTGTCACGGGCCCGCATGCCTGCTGTCGGCCGCCGTCGACGAAGATCCTCAGGACTACCCGTTCAAGGACTACGAGATCTGCGTGTTTCCGGATGCGCTCGACACGGGGCCGAACCTCGACATCGGCTACATGCCGGGCCCACTGCCGTGGCTCGTCGCGCAGAGCCTCGAAAAGCTCGGCGCGCGCGTGCTGAACAAGGACATGACCGGCCGCTGCCATCAGGACCGCAAACTGATCACGGGCGACAGCCCGCTCGCGTCGAACGGCGTCGGCAAGCTCGCGGCCGCCGCGCTGCTGAAGGCGGTCGGGCACTGACGGTACGGCCACGCCCCGGCGGCATCTCGCCGGGGCGTGGCCGCAGCGCGGCACGGCGCCGCTTATTCGCGCGTCCACCCGTTCTCGTAAAGCCGCCCGGCCAGCACGCCGAGGCGCGACGCGAGCACGTAATTCTCGCCGTCCTCGATCAGCGCCGAGCGCACGTCGCGGAACAGCTTCTCGATCGGGAATTCGCGCGTGGTGCCGTTGCCGCCGAACAGCTGGAACGCCTCGTGCGTGATCTTCATCGCCTCCTCGGTCACGCTCACCTTCGCCTGCGCGGTCGCATACGGATGACTCTGCGGCGACATCCGCGAGAACGCGAGGCTGCGGCGCGCGATCGCGCGCGCCATCTCGAGCCGGCGCAGCATCTCGCCGATGCGCAGGTGCGTCATTTGGTGATCCATCAGCAGCGCGCCGCCCTGCTTGCGCTCGTGGCAATACGCGAGCGCCAGTTCGAACGCGGCCCGCGCCGCGCCGACGAACACCTGGCACATGTGCGTACCCGCATACGACCACGTCGAGGCGAGGTTGCCGAGATAGTCGTCCTTCAGCGCGACCGCGAAGCGCTTCGGCACCTTCACGTTGTCGAAATAGATCTCGCCCTGTGGCAACGAGCGTTGGCCGATCTTGTCGAGCGGCTTGCCGCGCGACACGCCGGGCAGATCGAGCGGCAGGATCATCGCGATGCCGTTCGTGAACGCGCTGCGCTCGCCTTCGCCGTAAAAGCCGTCGCCGTAATCGGCCGCCATGTACGCGAGCGCGACCTGCGCGACCGAGCCGTTCGAGATCCACGCCGAGCTTTGCCCGTTGATCACGATCTCGTCGGTGCCGACCTTCGCGGTCACGTTGCCGACCGGCTGCCGGCCGTTCCCGGCGAGTTCCTGCCGATACAGGATCGCCGCATCCGAGCCGCGATCGGGCTGGGTGTTCATCCAGCAGCCGACCTTGCCCGCGCACATCTCGATCAGTTCGGCGTTGCCGACCGTGTGCGCCATCATCAGCGGCATCGTGGCCGCGCCGATCGACACGGCGAGGCCCGAATCGCCCCAGCCGAGCTCCTCGCCGATCAGCGACTCGATGCGCACGGCCGTCTCCGGCGGAAACTGCGCGATCAGTTGCGGATCGAGCCCGAGCTTCGCGCTCTCGACGATCGCGGCCCAGTACGGAGAACCCGGGGCGATCACGTCCTCCGCCGTCATCCGGTCGAGCTCCCGGCCGATCGGCCGCAGCACGTCGCGCGCAAAACGATGAACCGTGTGCTGGATTGCGCTTTCCTCTTCGCTCAGCGGCGTCTCGAAGCCGGTCATGCCGACCACGGGCAGCGCCGCGGACTTGTTCAGACGAATCATCTCCGTTCTCCTCCTGGACTCGAATCATGTCGGCCCGGCCGCGGACGCGCCTGGCCATCCCACATCTAGTAATACATACCAAACATAGGTCATCATGACAAACACAGGAAGCAAAAAAAAGACAGGGTATTCCCCTGTCTCGGTTCGCGTGGCCGCTGCAGGCTCGTGTGCTTATTTGCCGGCCGGAACCGTCAGCGTGCCGTAGGCGATCGCGCGCGACGTCGCCGCGAAATACGCGTCGAGCGCCTGCGTGTGCCGCCCGATGGTGCCGTACTGCATCGCGAGGCCATCGGCCAGCGCGATCAGCATCGTGGCCGCATGCCGGCTGTCGGCCGCGCTGAAGGTGGGCGTGACCGCGCGCACCAGCTGCGCGAGGTCGCGCGTGAGCGCCGAATACCATTCTTCGCACAGCTTCAGGCATTCGGCGTCGGTCGCCGCGAACGACAGGAAATGCCGGAACAATGCGTTGTACTTCGCATCCTTCGCATCGGCGATCGAGCGCACGATGATCTCTTCGAACACGTCGCGTGGCGACGCATCGCTGCTGATCGCGCGCTTCATGTCGTCGAGATACGCTTCGATGACCGGCTCGATGACGGCCCGCAACACGGCGATCCGGGTCGGGAAGTAGTACTGCAGATTGCTGACGCTGATGCCCGCGGCGGCCGCAACCGCGCGCTGCGAGAATTCGAGCGGGCCGCCTTCCAGCAGCAGCTTGCGGGCAACGCGAATGATCGTGTTGCGCGTGCGCAGGCCTTGCGCCCGCAAGCCGTCGGTATTGCCCGCTGCGGCGGCGGCAGTCGAAGTGCGCCGCTTTCGGGGGCTGCGCTGCTCGTTGGACACTGTCATCGTGTTCGTCGTGAAGATGGCGTTTCGGCTTCGTCGAATGGACGCTCCGTGCCTTACGGAGCGCCAACGACTATACCCGATGCGCGCTGCATTTTCCATCGAGCCGCCCTTGCGCCGGGCGGGCCGGCCGGATGCACGTTGGCGCGTCGCGACGAGCGCGTGCGCCGCTACATCGGCCGCACCCTGCGGTTCACGCGTGCGTCGAGCAGGTTCGCGACGCCGAGCATCGCGGTCATCGCACACCATCGCAGCGGCTCGGGTGGCATCGAAGGCGTCTTGTGCGTCAACGCGTCGAGCAGCGGCGATCGTCCATCGTGAATACGCTCGGCCAGCACGCGCCCGATCAGCGATTGCGTGCCGACGCCATGCCCCGAACACCCGGCCGCGTAGAACACGTTTGCGTGCGCGCCGGCCGCGCCGACCACCGGCAACGCATCGCCCGCGAACGAGATGTAGCCGCTCCAGCACGCACGAACCGGCACGTCGCCGAGTTGCGGAAAGCGCGCGCGCAGCGTCTTCTGCAGCGCGCGATACGTGTCGCCGTCCGGCACGTTCGGCGTCTGCGAGCCGTATACGTAGTGCAGCCGCTTGGTGGTCAACAGCAGCGTGTTGCGCGCGGTCAGGCGGTGGCTTTCCATCGTCAGGTGCGACGTGACGATGCCCTCGCGATTCGGCCAGCCGAGCGCCGCGAGCTGCGCACCGGACAGCGGCTCGGTCTCGAGCGCCGACACGCGCAGCGGCATCACCTTGTCGCCGAGCAGGCCGAGTTGCGGCGTGTACGCATTGGTCGCGAGCACCAGCACCGGCGCACTCGCGCTGCCGCGCGCGGTGCGCACGCGCACCGTCTCGCCCGCGTCGAAATCGAGCAGCGCGGTGTTCTCGTAAAGTTTCACGCCGGCCGCGAGCGCCGCGCGTCGCAAGCCCGTCACGTACTTGCCGGGATCGAGCGTGCCGCCGCCCGGCACGTACGCGCCGAACAGGAACGCCGGCGGAATGCCGCGTTCGCGCATCGCCGCACCATCGAGAAACTGCGCGGGCGAGCCGAGTTCGATGCCGGTGGCCATGCTCTCGCGCAAGCGCTTTTCCTGCGACGGATGCACGCCCGCGCGAATGATCCCCGACGCGCGGTAGTCGCAGTCGATCGCGTATTCGGCGAGCTTGCGTTCGACGTACGCGACGCCTTCGTCGTAGAAGCCGACGATCCGCCTGGCCTGCTCGCGGCCGACCCGCTTGAGAAACAACTCGTATTCGAGCCCCTGGCCGCCGGCGAGATAGCCGGCGTTGCGCCCGCTCGCGCCAAAGCCCGCGAACTCGCGTTCGAGCACGACGACGCTCGCGCCGCGCGCGGCCAGTTCCAGCGCGGTGGACAGGCCGGCGAAGCCCGCGCCGACGACGATCGCATCCGCCTGCACGTCGCCCTCGAGTTCGGGTTGCGCACGCTCGGGCGGCTCGACCCAGCCGCCGACGGGGCGATACTTTCGCAACGCGGCGTCGGCGCGAATTTCCTCGCCCCAGCGCGCGAGCGGCCCGAGCGCATCGGCGCCCGCCGCCTGCATCGCCGCTGCCGCACCGACCCCGACCGACGCCGGTCGCGTCGTCTGCCCTGCCTGCGCTACTTGCCCGAGCGCGATTGCGCCGTGTGCGTCGCCCATGTTCGCCTCCGTCAATCCCTGCTGAGAATGTGAATCGCCAGCGCCGCCTCTTCGACGCCCTGCAAGCCGCCGCCGTTCTCCTGGATCGCATGACGCGCGCCGTCCACCTGGCGTGCACCCGCTTCGCCGCGCAACTGCGTGACCAGCTCGTACAGCTGACCGATACCGGTCGCGCCGAGCGGATGACCCTTCGATTCGAGGCCGCCCGACGTGTTGATCGGGATACGCCCGCCGAGCGTGAACTCGCCGCGCTCGGCGGCCGGACCGCCTTCGCCGAGCGGCACGAAGCCGAGGTTCTCGGCCTGGATGATTTCGCCCATCGCCGACGCGTCGTGCACTTCGGCCACGTCCATGTCCTCCGGCCCCACGCCGGCCTGCTCGTACGCCTGCAACGCGGCGAGCCGGCCGATATGCTTGTGCGGCTCGTCGATGCGCCGCCGCGTGAAGCTGCGGATCACGCTCGCGGCGATCCGGATGCAGCGGCCGCGGTCGGCGCCGATGCGCTCCAGCCCTTCCTCCGTGCACAGGATCGCGGCCGCCGCGCCGTCCGACAGCGGCGCGCACATCGGCAGCGTGATCGGGTACGTGATCGGTGCGGCCGCCAGCACCTCGTCGATCGTGAACGGCTGGCGAAACTGCGAGTACGGGTTGTGCACCGAATGCCCGTGGTTCTTCGCCGACACGGCGGCGATCTGCCGCTGCGTCGTGCCGTACGTGTGCATGTGATGCCGGCACAGCGCCGCGTAGATCTTCATGAAACGGCTGTACGGGCGGTCGGATTCCGAGCCGGGCGGCGGCTCGATCCCTTCGCCGAGCCGCGCGAGCATCGCGAAATTCTCGTCGACGCGCGACACGTCCCAGCCGGCCTCGAACAGCGCGAACGATTTCGCCTTGTCCGCGACGTTCATCTTCTCCGCGCCGAGCGCCAGCGCGACGTCGCACGCGCCCGACTGCAACTGCCGCACGGCGAGGTGCACGGCCGTACTGCCCGACGCGCACGCATTCTCGACGTTGAACACCGGAATGCCTTCGAGGCCGATCTTGCTGAACACGACCTGGCCGGGAATCGACAACTGCCCCTGCAGCGCGCCGTTGGTGATGCCCGCATAGAACGCAGCGCGGATCGCATCGGCGTGGCAGCCGGCGTCCCGCAATGCGCGCTGCAGCGCCTCTCTCGCCAGATCGTCGAGGCTGCGGTCGAGATGCCGGCCGAACACGGTCATCGCAATGCCGGCGATGTAGATGTTGCTCATCGTATGGAATCCGTATGAAGCAGGTTCATATCCTGCATTGCTGGCCTTGCCAGTACCGTTCGCGCAGGTCCTTCTTCAGCACCTTGCCGGCCGTGCTGCGCGGCAGCGCGGCGACGAAGTCGACGCTCTTGGGCGCCTTCACCGAGCCGAGCTTCTCCTTGCACAGCGCGACGAGTTCTTCCGCGCTCACCTGCTGCCCGGCATTGAGCTCCACCACGGCCTTCACCGCTTCGCCCCATTTGTCGTCGGGCACGCCGATCACCGCGCAGTCCTGCACGGCCGGGTGCGCCCAGATCACCTGTTCGATCTCGCTCGGATAGACGTTGAAGCCGCCGCTGATGATCATGTCCTTCTTGCGGTCGGTGATGTGCAGATAGCCGTCGCGATCGAGATGGCCGATGTCGCCGGTATGCAGCCAGCCGTCGACGATCGTCTCGGCCGTCTTGTCCGGCGCGCGGTAGTAGCCCTTCATCACGAGATCGCCGCGTACGCAGATCTCGCCGGTCTCGCCCTGCTTCAGCAGCTCGCCGCGCTCGCCGACGATCTCGACGCGCACCAGCGGATTCGGGCGGCCAACCGACGCGAGCCGCGTGTCGGATGCGAGCTTGCCGTCGACGAAGTGCTCGGCCGGCGTCAGGTACGAGATCGATGCGGGCGCTTCGGTCTGCCCGTAGCCGCCCGTCATCACCGGGCCGAACACGTCGATCGCGCGCTTGAGCTTCTCGACCGACATCGGCGCGGCACCGTACAGGAAGTAGCGCAGCGACGAGAAATCGACCTGCTCGATGCCGGGGATGTCGAGCAGCCGGTAGATCACGGTCGGCGGCAGGAAGAACTCGGTCACGCGATGCTTGACGATCGCGCCGAGCAGCAACGCCGGATCGGGCTTCGGCAGCACGACCACCGTGCCGCCGCGCGCGGTGCACGGCAACGACATCATGCCGGCCGTGTGCGTCATCGGCGCCGCGGCCAGATTGACCGGGCGCGCATCGTCGTACGTCATCGCGATCATGAATTGCGCGAAGTACGTCTGCAGCGAACGATGCGTGTTCATCACGCCCTTCGGCGCGCCCGTCGTGCCGCCCGTGGCCGACAGCGCGACGACGTCGTCCATCGCGTAATCGACGGCCGGCGGCGTCGCCGGCTGGTGCTCGGTCCACGAAGCCAGCGACGGCGCCCACGGCAGGTCGGCGTCGAGGCACACCCACAGCCGGATCTTCGGCAGGCTCGGCCGCAGCGCATCGATCGCGGCCGCGAACGCCTGATGGAAGAACAGCACTTCGCAGTCGAACGCATCGAGCACGTACTGGTTCTCGGCCACCGCGTTGCGGCCGTTCACCGGGATGTATGCGAGCCCGGCGCGCCACATCCCGAGCGCGCAGCTCCAGCCGATCACGTCGTTGTCGGCCCACACCGCCGCCTTCGCCTCCTTCGCGAAGCCGGCGGCGAGCAGCCCGTTGGCGATGCGGCACGACAGCTCGCCGATCTCCTGGAACGTGTAGTTGCGATCGCCCTGGATGTACGCGATGCCGTCGGGATTGAGCCGCCAGCCGCGGTCGTAGAAATCGATAATGGCCATGTCACAAGTTCCGTTGGGTCGGGTCCGGTGCGGCGGCGGCCATCACAGTTGCGTGACCGTCGCGCGCGCGAGCCCGCGCTGTTCGAGGAAGCCGAGCAGGTAGCGATGGCCGAATGCCTTCGAGCCGGACGCGAAGCCCGTGCGCGCGGTCTCGCCGTCGAGCAGCTTGAGCACACCGGCCGCGTGAATCGCGCCCGTCGAGATGTACGGCGTGACGCCGTGCACGGTCGCGCGCACCGCCGCGAGCTGGCCGCGGCCGATCGCGACATCGACGCTGCGCTGGATCGTCGTGCGCTCGCGCGGCGGCATCGTCGGCGTGGTCGACGCGACGACCTGCTTCAGCACTTCGTCCTGTTGCTCGCGCGGCAGGTGCTTGTATTCGGCTTCCCACTTCTGTCCGAACTGGTGCACCAGCTTCATCACGTTGTTGTCGTAGAAGCCCACGCACGAGATGCAGCTGCGCACGCGCGCATCGTGCTCGAAATAGACGGGCAGCGACGTGCCGCCCCACGGCAGGCAGAACACCGGCTGCATCAGCTCGGGCGTCGCGACGATGAACGACGCGTCCGCGGCGTGCGGCACGAGCGCCTTCTCCCACAGGTAGCAGGACTCGTGGCGCGCGCCGTCGAAGATCGTCGCGGTCGAACCGATGCTCACGCCGGCCGCGCCGCGCGGGCCGCGCGTCAGCGTGGCCGTCTCCAGCGCGTCGATGCCCGGCGTTTCGAGCGCGAGCTCGGCGGCGATCTCCGCGAACGTGTACATGTACGCGTTCGACGACGACGCCAGCAGGCCGGCCTGGCGATACTGCTCGCCGAACTCGTCGCGCACCGCACGGATATACGACTGTTCGCCGGTCGTATCGAGGTGGTGACAGCCGGCCTTCAGCGCGGCCTCGACGCCGACGAGCCCGAAACTCGAGAACGGCCCGACCGTGTTGCACACCACCTTCGCCCCGCGGAAAGCCTTCACGAGCGCATCGACGTCGTGCTCCGCCTCGATGATTTCGTATTGCGCGGATTCGAGCCGCACGACGCGCTGCGCCATCATTTCCTTCGCGCGAGCCGCATTGCGCGCGACCGCCGTGAACGGGATGTTCTGGTCGATCAGCCAGTCCATGATCAACATGCCGGTGTAACCGCTTGCGCCATAAACGACGACGGGGTGCTTAGCCATGGTTGTCTCCTGAAACGTGAATTGTCGGGAACCGGTTCGGTTCGAGGTCGGGTACTGCTGCTTCGTATCCGGCGCGTTCTTTTGTAGAACACATTACCAATCTTAGGTCACTATGACAAAGTAAAAGACAAAGAAAAAGGCAGGGTATTCCCGGCCCTGACGCCTTTCGCGCATCATCTCGCCGCCCCGTCCGGCGACAGGCCGGCCAGATAGTGCGCAACGGCACGCGTGTCGTCGCCCGACAACGTCGCGGCCAACGCATTCATCGCGCCGGTCGGATCGTGCCGCTCGCCCGAGCGGAACGCCGCCAGTTGCGCTTCCAGATAAAGCTGCCCCTGGCCGGCGAGGCGCGGGGCCGGATCCTTGCCCGTCAGCGCCGCGCCGTGACATGCGCGGCAGCTTCGCGCCGCTACGAGCGCCATCCCCCGCGTGTCGAGCGCCGCATCGGCCGGCACGGGCTCGTTGCGCGCCGGCGCCTGTCGCGCGAAGTAGGTCGCCAGCGCGTCGATCTTCGCGTCGTCGAGTTCGCGCGACAGCGGCCCCATGGCCGCGTTGCGGCGCTGGTCCGCGGCGAACGCGCGCAGTTGCGCGGCGAGATACGTGGCCGGCTGGCCGGACAGCGACGGATACCATGCGTTCTGCGACTGCCCGTGCACGCCATGGCAGAAGAAGCACGTCTCCTGCGACTGCGGCCACGCGCCGCCGTTGGCCCTGTCGGCTTCGCCGATCGCGGCCATCGCCTTCTGGTAACGCATGCCGTCGACGAGGTCGGGGCCGTACAGCGTGCCGGCTGCCGCCACACCCGCGATCACGAGCGCCGCGCCGATCATCCAGGTTCGTTTCATTCAGGCCTCCCCGCCGCGGCCGGCCAGTTTGCCGAGCGCCTGCAGCGCCGCACGATGCCCGGAGCGCACCGCGCCGTCCATCGCGCCGGGCCACAGATCGGCCGTCTCGGTGCCCGACCAGATCAGCCGGCCGGCTTCCGGGCGCAGGAACCTGCCCCATTTCGTCCAGAACCCGGGCGGCAGCGGGTGGATGCACTGCAGCGTCCACGGATCGACGCGGCCCCAGTCGTAGTCGTGAAACTGCGTCGGGTGCAGCGCCTTGTCGCCGAGCGCGCGCGCGAAGATGGCCGACAGCGTCCGTTCGGCCGCCTTCGGTTCCGCCGGCAGTGCGCCCGGCGCGACGAACGCGGCGAGCACGCCGATCGAGCCGTCCGGCGGCGAGTTGTCGTACGCCATGAACACCGGGCCGCCGACTTCGAAGATCTGTCCGTTGTAGCCGTCGTCGCGCCAGAACGGCCGGTCGTACACGTGCACCGTCTTGCGCATCGGCGCATTCGCCGGCCAGTTCCGCTGCAACTGCGCGCGGCCGT
This sequence comes from Burkholderia sp. 9777_1386, assembly GCF_015712265.1. Taxonomy (NCBI): domain Bacteria; kingdom Pseudomonadati; phylum Pseudomonadota; class Betaproteobacteria; order Burkholderiales; family Burkholderiaceae; genus Burkholderia; species Burkholderia sp. 9777_1386. The sequence goes on from NZ_JACCQB010000020.1 coordinate 10,143, forward strand.
CCGGCAGCGGCGGATCGAACACGATCTGCTGGCACAGCGCCGGATTGAGCGCGACGATCACGCGCCGCGCGCGCAGCACGCCGCGATCGGTCTGCACGTCGACCACGTCGCGATCCCAGCCCGAGATCTTGCGCACCGGGCAGGACAGTTGCACCTTCGCGCCGAGTTCGCTCGCCATCCGCAGGCTCAACACCTGCGAGCCGCCGACGAAGCGCGTTTCCTGTGCGCCGCCCTTGGTCGATTCGAGCTTCGCGTAGTCGCAATCGGCGCTGTTGATCACCGACAGGTAGTGCAGCAATCCGAGCTGGGCCGGTGCGCCGCCGAGCGACAGCTTCGCCGCGAGGCCGAGGAAGTAGCCGTCCTCGTAGGTCACGCCCTGCTTGAGCAGCCAGTCGCCGTAGGTGAGCTTGTCGAGCTCCGCCGCGTGCTGCGCGGTCCACGGTTCGCGCGACGGCACGCCGCCGGCGAGTGCGCCGAGCTTCGCGCCGATCGCGTCGTCGCCGCCCGAGCCGCCGTGGAAATCCTGGGCGACGCGTGCGTCGCCGGCCAGCACGACGGTCTTGCCCGCGTAATACGTCGGGAACGTATCGACGCCGAGTTCGCGCGCGAGATCGGCAATCGCCGTCTGCCCCGGCCCGATCCACTGGCCGCCGGCTTCGGACACCACGCCGTTGCCGAGGTCGTGATTGTAGGTGCGCCCGCCGACGCGATCGCGCGCCTCGACCACGACGAACGATTCGCATCCGGCGCGCTTCAGGTCGCGCGCGGCGGTCAGCCCCGCGAGCCCCGCGCCGATGATGACGACGTCGAACACGCCACGATCGGCGGATGCCGACGCCGCGCCTTCGGCGAACGACACCTCGCCGGTGGCGAGCGACGCGGCGCCCGCGGCCGCGGCGCGCAATATCCGCCGCCGGGCCTGCATGTCCGGCTTGTGCTTGCGCTTCATGTCAAGTGCTCCATGCTTCCTCGTTTTTCTCGATGGATTCAACTCACGGCGCGGCCAGCACGCCGTCCTGCGAAAACAGCACCGGCTTGCCGCGCGCGTCGATCAGCGCGGCGGTGAGGGTCGCGCGATCCGCGCGCTGCACGACGTCGAACGGACCGCCGGCCACGCGCTGCGTCAGCACGAGGCCGTCCAGTCCGACGCCGGTCAACCCGCCGCCGCTCGCGACGAGATCGGTGACCGAGCTGCGCGTGCCGGTATGCAGCGCCGTCCACGTCGCGCCGCCGTCGCGGCTCTCGAACAGGCTGCCGAGCAGCCCGCCGACCACGATCCGGCCGTCCGGCATCGCGACGCCCGACCACAACGTGCCCTTGCCGCCCGTCGGCAGATAGGTCCAGTTCGCGCCGCCGTCGGCCGACTTGAGCACCATCCCCTGTTCGGACACGATGTAAAGCGTCTGCGCGGCGTCGGCGAACACGTGATAGAGATTGCGGTCGGCCTTGCCGCCGCCCGGTGGCTTCGGCAGCGTCGTGCGCGCCCACGTCCTGCCGCCGTCGTGCGTCTGCAGCATCAGCGACCACAGGCCGACGGCCATGCCGTCCCGCGCGCTCGTGAACAGCACCGAGAACAGCGGCTGGTCGACCGACGTATCGAGCCGCTGCGTGACCCACGTGTCGCCGCCGTCGTCGGTCGCGAGAATCGCGCCCCACTGGCCGACGGCCCAGCCGTGCTTCGCATCCGCGAACGACACGGCCGACAGCGTCGCCGCTACCGGCATGCGTCGCGCCTGCCGCCAGGTCTTGCCGTCGTCGTCGGACAGCAGCACGATGCCGTGCTCGCCGACCGCGACGATCCGCGTTCCGGCGCGCGCCGCGTCCATCAGCATCCGGTGCGCCGGCGCGGCCCACGCATGCGCGGGCTGCGCGGCCCAGGCCGCTACCGTTCCGTCCTGCGGTTGCGCGAAGGTCGCCGCGGCGGCGCAGAGCGCGGTACAGGCAACGAGCGTCTTGATCATGGATGGATCTCCGTAGTGGTCGGCATGCGGTCAGTGGCTGAACAGCACCGACCAGCCGGCATGCGCGACGCCGAGCACGATCGCGGGGGGCTTGTCGGCAACCTGCACGGCCGCTGTCCGACGCCCGGCGTCGACGTCGGCGTCGTTCGGCGATGGAGCCGCAGCCGGTTCGCCACCCGTGGTGTGGCGCACACTGACGCGTTTCACGTCGGTCGCGAACGCGTGGGCCGGCGCGGGCTGCTGCGCGACCGTTTCATGAAAGCGTGCGAGGGCGGCCGCCACGAGGCAAAGTGCGCCGCAAACTGCGAAGGTCTTGAGCATGACTGGATCTCCGTCGGAATGTTCGTCTGCGTCAGTGGCTGAACAGGCCCGGCGCGCGAGCCGGCTTGCGGCGCGGGAACCCGCGCTCGAGCAGCGACGCGAGCGCGGGCAGCGCGGTCATCGCCATCACGAGGTTCACGATGAACATGAACGCGAGCAGCTTGCCCATGTCGGCCTGGAACTTGAGCGCCGAGAAACTCCACGTCGCGACGCCGATCGCCAGCGTGATCGCGGTGAAGATCGTGGCCACGCCCACTTCGAGCATCGCGTGCTGCACCGCCTTCACGATGTCCTGCCCGCCCGCGAGATGCACCTGCAGCCGGTTGTAGATGTAGAACGCGTAATCGACGCCGATACCCACCGCCAGCACCATCACTGGCAACGTCGCGACCGTCAGCCCGATCTGCAGTTCCTTCATGAACCAGTAGCCGATGAAGGTCGCAACCGACAGCGGCACGCAGCACGCGAGCATCGCGCGCCAGTCGCGATACGCGAGGAACACGAGCACCAGGATCGCCGCATACACGTAGAGCATCATCGGCAACTCGCTCTTCTCGACTTCGTCGTTCGTCGCGGCGAGCACACCCGCGTTGCCCGCGGCCAGCCGCACCGTGATGCCGGGGAACGGATGCGACGCACGGTATTGCTTCACGTCGTCGAGGATGCGGTTGATCGTCGTCGCCTTGTGGTCGGTCAGGAACAGGTGCACGGCCGTCATCCCGCAGTCGCGGCTCATGAAGCCCTTCACGCGGGACACGTCGACCGACACCGCGCCGTAGTTCTCGGCCGCGATCGGCACGACGTTCATCTTCGGGAAATCCTCGTTGTAACCCTGGTTGTACGCGCGCAGCATCGCCGCGTACGACTGCACCGACACGACGCCCGGCTCGGTCTTCATCGCGGCCGAGAAGTCGTCCTCGTACAGGCCGACCGCCGGGTTGTCGCACGCCTTGCCGGTCGACTCGATCGCCACCGTCAGCCAGTCGAGGCCCATGTCGTAGTTGCCGGCGATCGACGTCGCGTCGCGGTTGAAGCGCGCGTCCGCGCGCAGCTCCGGCGCGCCTGGCTGCAGCGTGCCGATCACGCGGTCGCGGCTTTGCCAAGCGGCGAGCGCGAAGATCGCCACCGTCAGCGCGACGGTGACGCCCGCGTACTTCGGCTGCGCCACGCGGGCGAGCACGCGCAGCGGCTTCGCACGCTGCTGCGCGCGCTTCAGCGAGCTGTCCGCATAGGTTTTGGTGAAGTTGAAGCACGATGCCGCGACCGGCAGCAGGATCAGGTTCGTGACGATCTTGTAGGCCACGCCGAGCGACGCGGTGATCGCCAGCTCGCGCACCATCGGGATCGGGATCAGCAGCAGCGTGATGAACGACACGAACGCGGTGATCAGCGCGAGCACGCCCGGGATCAGCAGGCCGCTGAAGCTGTGGCGCGCTGCATCGAACGAACTCTGCCCGTGCGCGATCTCGCGGACGATGAAGTTCACCTGCTGCACGCCATGCGACACGCCGATCGCGAACACGAGGAACGGCACGAGCACCGCGAGCGGATCGAGGCCGAAGCCGAGCAGCTTCAACGTGCCGAACTGCCATACGAGCGACGTGAGCGAGCACGCGACCAGCAGCACCGTGAAGCGCACCGAATGGCAGTACCAGTACACCGCGAGCGTGGTCAGCAGCAGCGCGACCGCGCAGAAGCCGAGCACGGCCGTCGCGCCGTCGGCGATATCGCCGATCTGTTTCGCGAAGCCGATGATCTGGATCTCGTAGCCGGCATCCTCGAACGGCTTGCGGATCTTCTCTTCGAGCAGATGATTGAATGCCACGTAGTCGAGCACCTTGCCGGCGCTGTCGCGTTCGTTCAGCTCGGCCGTGATCATCGCGCTGTCCTCGCCGTGCGACACGAGCGTGCCGACGTAGCCACCGAGCGTCGTCGCGCGGCGAATGCTCTGCACGCGCTCCGGCGTCAACTGGTCGGGGGTGACCGTGCCCGGAATGATCGGCTCCGCGCGAAACCCTTCGTCGGTCACTTCGTTGACGAACGCGTTCGGCGTCCACAACGAGCGCACGCCGATCCGGTCGACGTTCGGCAGGTACGTGACGGCCTGCGTGACGTCGTACAGCCGCGTCAGCCCCTGTTTCGACCAGATCGAGCCGTGCTTGGCACGCACGACCACCGTGATCCGGTTCGCGCCGAGCAGGTCGTTCCGGTATTGCTGGAACGTGCGGATGTACTCGTGCCCGATCGGCATCTGCTTTTCGAAACCGGCATCCATGCGCAGTTGCACGGCGAACACGGCCATCGCGACGGTGAACAACGCGATCGCCGCGAGCACGATCGCGCGGTGACCGAAGAAAAGCCCTTCCAGGCGACTGACCAGACGATTGAGCACGACGTTACCCCTTCATGTATTCCGGTGGCGTACGCCACCCGCCACCTGCCATCCGCCGCCGTCAGAAATTCCGCGTGACGAACAAGCCGACGAAATTACGGTCCGCATAAGGCTGGCCCACCGTGTTGTGGCCACCCCAGAACGAAGTGAAGTTGATGCCGGCCTGCCAGTTCGGCGGGTTCTGGTTGAACAGCACGTAGACGTTCAGCGACTTCGCACCCTGCATGTAGTTCGCGGTGAAGGTGGGCGTGTAGCCGTACAGGCCGGTCGAGAACGTCACGCCCGGCGTGACCTGCCAGCCGGGAATCAGCGAGCCGTCGTAGGTCCAGTTGAAGTCGATCGTCGCCCCCACCGAGCTCGACGTGCCCTGCGCCATCCCGATCGGATAGCCGGCCACCGACCCGTTGTTCAGCCACGGCAGGTAGCCGGTCTGCGGCACCTGCGTGACGGTCTGCCCGTCGATCGTGCGCGTCACGCCGCTCGACTTCAGCCCCGGGTAGTAGATCCACGTCAGTTCCCACGTCAGCGCGGCCGAATCGGCGCCGAGCAGTTTCAGGAACGGATACTCGCTGCGCGTGAGCGCGAGCAAGCCGTTGATGTCGTACTGGAACTTCTTCTTGTCGACCCATTGCTGACAGTCGATGCCGGCCACGCCGTTCGTGTTCAGGTCGAGCGGGCCGCCCGCGCCGTAGCAGCTCGACAGCGCGACCGCATCGCGCGGCCGGTACGACAGTTCGGTGCCGATCGCCCACGGCCCGACGCCGAAGTTCGCGCTGACGCCGAACAACTGGCGTCGGCCGAGATACGACCATTGCTCGGTGCCGTTCGCGAGCGACGCGAGCACCGGCGACTTGTCGGTGTAGTTCAGGTAGTAGAACGCGAAGTTCGCGTCGAACGCGCGCGGCGAATAGTTGAACTTCACGCCGAACTGCGGCCGGTATTTCGCCGGCAGGGTCGTCGTGCTCGGCAGGCCGATGTCGTTGAACGGCGGCCCGGCGTAGGCCCCGTTCACGAGCCCGTTCCTGATCGCGTTGAGCGTGTCCTGGTTGCCGGCCGCGCCCGATCCGCCGATCGCGTTCGCGATCGTGCCCGCGCTCGGGCCGGTCACGTTCAGGTTGTTCGTGTTGATCGTGAACGGCTCGGCACCGCGGCCGAAACCGTTCGTCACCGACCAGTACGAGCCGACCGGCGGGTAGCGGTTGCCGTTCCACTGGAACTGGTAGTAGGCCTCGGTGCTGAACCCGTGCGACAGGTCGGCCGCGAGGCTCACCATCGGCGCCGGCAGCAGCGCCTGCTTGAGCTGCGAGCCGGGGATCAGCAGCTTCTGCGTATCGATGGAGTTGGTCGCGTTGATGCCGCTCTGCGCGAACATGCTCTCGCCCCAGTTGATCACCTGGTTGCCGAGCCGCACGTGCGCGTTGCGCCCGCCGAGCGTGAAATCCTTCTGCGCCCACAGGTCGAGCAGCTGCGCGTTGTAGACGACCTGCGCGGCCGCGGTGCTCGACAACGGCGTGCGGTTCGTGTTCTTGGCCATGAAGTCGTACATGCCCGTGCCGCGCACCATGAACTTCAGCCCTTCGCTCGGCATCTTCAGCAGCAGCTCGCTGGTCGCGCCGACGTATGTGCTGAACGGCTGGCCCTTGCGGTAATTCAGGTCGCCGTTGTCCGCATAGCCCCACTGGTTGGTGTTCGCGCCCGCGCCGCAGCCGAAGGCGTTCGGGTCGCCGGTGAGCGAGCAACTCGGGTTTTTGGTCCGGATGCCGGCGCCCGCCGTCAGGTTCGTCACCCACGAACCCTGCACGGCGCCGCCGCCCACCGTGAAGTCGTATGCATACGCGCTCGACGTCGCGGCGCCCGCCATCGCCACCAATATCGTAGTATTCCTTAACAATCCTGCCGGTTCCATGACCCACCTCCGCCCCTGTTCGATGCCGGCGCACGATCGTTGCGCGCGCCGGTCCTTGTATCCGTCAGCCGGTGGTCGTCACCGTTCGCTGACCGAGCGCAGCGATTCCGCCGTGTAGAAATCCTGCTTGAAGCGCGGATCGTCGGCCTGCCCGAGCCAGCGCACGTCCTTGCCCTGTCCGATCGACGTCGCATCGAGCACGTAGCGGCCGTTGTTCATGTCGTACTGCGCGAGCGGCTCGTTGTCGCAGGTGCCGCCGAGCTCCCACACCGGAATCGGATAACTCTCCCGCACCTTCCACAGCTTGCCCTGCGCGTCGTAGTCCTCGCCTACCAGCGCGAGCCAGCTGTCCTCGTCGAGATAAAACACCTTCTTCGACGCAACGTGCCGCGCGCTCGGCTTCAGCGCCGCCTCGACGACCCACACGCGGTGCGCCTCGTAACGGCGGTTCGCGGCCGCGACGCCGTCCGGCGTCGCGACGTCGTGCAGCTTGCTCTTGAACCTGTACATGCCGAACGCGTTGTACGGAACGATCATTTCCTTCTTGCCGACCAGCTTCCAGTTGAAGCGGTCGAGCGAGCCGTTGATCATGTTGCCTTCGTCGATCAGATACTGGTTCTCGAAGCCGATCAGCGGTGCGTCGTGCGTGTAGGCCGGCATGCGTCGCACGCGGCGCTGGCCGGGGAAGTAGTAGTACGTCTCCGAGGCCTTGTCGAAGTACTGGCGCTGCACGAACGCCTGGCCAGCCAGCGCGGCCGGCGAGTTCATCTGGAAATACACGGCCGCGCTGAGCTGGTCGACGTCCTGCGGCGAAAACTTGCCGAGCTTGGCGGACGGGAAGTACAAGGTCTGCGGGCCGATCGCGTCGATCCATTCGCTGCTGCCCGGTCGCGGCGATACGGTCGTCACCATCTGCGCCCAGTCGACGCCTTCGCCGCGATAACGCATCTCGTAGTTGAGCATCGCCTCGACGCCGTTCTTCGGTTGCGGGAACGGCACGCCCGGCAACACGGCCGACGCGAGCGTGTCGCCGGCCGGGCCGAGCTTCGCGGCCGTGAGGTTCGCCTTCGAGTTCTGCTCGGCGGCATCCGGCAACTGGCATTCGCGGTGGGACGGGTAGACGTCCATCCGGTAGCCCTTCTTCTGCTTGATCAGCGCGACCTGGCCGGGCGACAGCTTGTCCGCATACTTGTCGACGTTCGCCGCGTCGATCGAGTAGAGCGGCTTCTCGTTGCGATGCTTCCAGAAATCGCCGCGCACCTTGCCCCACTCCCAGCCGGCGTCGGGCGACTGCTTGCCCGCATAGGCCGGCACCGCGCCGTCCTTGCTCGCCGAGCGGTCGGCGCCGGCCGGCGTCAGGTCGTCCGCCGCGACGGCGGTGCCGATCGCGACACATGCAGCGGCCGCGATCGCGGACGTGGTCCAGAAACGATGCTTGTTCATCATGGTTCTCCTTGCTGCTCCGCCTTCGCTCGCCCATCCCGGACGAAACGCGTTTGTTTCGATCGTCACCGTCAACCGACGATGACGTCGCTCCGTGATCGAGGCTGGCCGGGGTTCCGGCCAGCCGCCTCAGCGCCATTCCGATATCTTTCGTCAGGACTGCGATTCGAATGGAACGCAGATCCGGCAAAAAACCCTCGTGCCTTCCGTCAGCCCTTGCCGGACCCGGCCACCGCCACCGCACGAATCTCGACGCACAATCCCGGCAGCGCCAGTTGTGTGACGCCGACCGCCGTCCACGACGGATAACGGTTCGGGAAATACACGTCCTTGACCGCCGCGAACGCTTCCGTCTCGCGTTGCAGATCCGTGTGGAAAGTCGTCAGTTCGACGACGTCGGCGAGGCTCGCGCCGGCCTCCTCGAGGATGGCCTTCAGGCACTCGAACGCGATCCGCGCCTGCGCCTGCACGCCGTCGGCCGGCTGCATCTGCGCGTCGAGGCCGACCTGGCCCGACACCCAGATCGTGTCGCCGACGCGTGTGGCCGGCGAGAAGTGGTACGCGTCGTACCACGGCTGGAACGCAGCCGGCACGATCGATTGCCGCTTCGGGGTTGCTGTCATGACGAGTTCTCCCGGTTCAGACGAGTTGACGGAAACATGGCGCGCGGAACGGATCGCCGGCCTTCAGCGCGGCGAGCTCCTCGACGAACAACACGCCGGCCGGCGTGAATCCCGAGCGGCTTTCGTCGGGCAGCGGGCTGAACACCGCGTCGTCGCCGAAAAAGCGCAGCACGAGCGTGTGGCGATCGGGGAAATCGGCATCCACCGCGCCGCCGCCGTGCAGCACGCCCGGATGGAGCAGCAGCACGTCGCCCGGCTTCGTTTCCCACGACAGGATGTCGTACGCGTCGGGCGCCACGCGACGCTCGGCCTCGATGTCCGGCAGGCGCGGCCACACGTCGCCGCCATGCAGCGGGTCGGTCGGATCCTCGGCGTTCTGGAACGTCGTGCCGTCATGCCGCACACCGTGATGCGAGCCGCGCACGATCTCCAGCGCGTTACGCTTCGGCACGTGTTCGAAGCTGATCCACGCGTTGCCGAAATGCATCCCCTGCCACGGCAGGTACGACGTGTCCTGATGCCACGGCGAGCGTGCGCTCTTGCCGCCGGCCTTCATGAACAGCTCCTCGGCGAAGTACCACACGTGCTTCGAGCCCCACAGGTCGGCGAACAACGGCCCGAACGGCAACGTGCCGACCAGCGCGTCGAGCCGCTCCTTCGCGTATGGGTTCGCGTTGTCGTTGTGCGACTTGTATTCGGTGCCGTCGAGCAGCGTCGTCGCCATCGGGCCCGGGTTCTCCATTCCCCAGTCGTACACCGCGCGGCATTGCGCGAGTTGTTCGTCGTCGAGCACCCCTTCGACGAGCACGGCTCCGTCCTCGAAGAACGCCTTTCGCTTCATTGCATCCATCGTCTATCTCCCGATTCGTTCAGCCACAACCGGCGGTTCGTCTTCGCTGCCGGCCCATCAGTAGAACATGATGACTATGTTAGGTCATCATGACAAAAATAATTAAAAGAAAAAGACGGGGTATTCCCTGTTTTGTCTGCATGATCGAACGGGCGTCGCCGCCCGCCGCCGGTCCGTCATGACAAACGGCTTTCGGCCTTCATACAGGCGCACGACAACGCACGCCCCTCGTTTCTGCGCGCCTTCATCCACGCAGGTGGTCGAACACCGTGTGCGTGATGAAGCCAACCAGTACCGCGTCGGCCAGCGCATCGACCGCGCCGTGCGATTGCATGCCGTCGCACAGCGCGATCAGGCCGAGCGCCAGCACCCGCGTGGGCAACGGCAGCGACACGCCGGCCCGCGCGGCATACGCGTCGATGCACGCGGCCGCGAGCGTCTGGCGGTCTCGCAGCAACGCGCCGAAGCGCGCACGGAACCGCGGATCGCGCGCCGCCTGGAGCTGCGCGTCGAGCCACATCAGGTGCACCGCACGCTGGGTCGCGCCCCTTCGCCAATACGCGAGCATCGCGCGCTGCGCATCGTCGGCCGGGTCAGGCGAACCGACGATCCGCCGCAATGCCGCGGCAGCCTCGTCCCGATCGCGGCGCAGCAGCTCGAACAGCACGTCGGCCTTGCCGCCGAAGTTCGAGTAGAACGCGCCACGCGTATGCCCGGCCGCCGCCGCAATGTCTTCCACGCTGGCGGCCGCATAGCCTTTCTCCGCGAGGATCGCGCGCGCGGCGCCGAGCAGGCGTTCGCGCGTCGCATCGCGCCGCTCGGCGCGGGTCAGGCGAACCCGGTCCATCCGCGCGCTCCGCGATCGGCGCGATCGGACCGGCAAGCGGTGCGAGCCACCCCCGTCTCCTCAGCAGAGCTACTCATTTCGGATACGACAACACGCCGGCACCGGTCCGACTGCGCCCCTTCTCCCGCTCCAGCGCACCATACGCGTAATAGAGCGCGACGGTCAGGTACGACCAGGTCAGCAGCGCCAGTACATAGAAGTTGAAGACGACGTTGGTATCCTCGCCGGGGATCCGGTAGAAATCGTAGATGCACGCGATCGCCTGCGAAGCAACGAGCGCGAGCGTCGTCGTCAGCGCATGGAGCGCGTGGCCGGCACGCGCGAGCCGCCACGCGAAACCGGCGAGATAGATCGACATCAGCGTCCACATCGCCACGTAGAAGTACGGCAACGCGTGCTGCAACACGCCGGCCACGAGCGCGATCGTCCCGAGCGTTGCAAGCACGAACAACGTCACGTCCTGCCGTATCGACGGCCGGTAGCCGTGGGTGACGGCCATCAGGCCGGCGACCGCGATCACCGGCATCCCGAACCCGCGCGAGAACGCGTCGAGAAAGTGCGAAATGAAGTACGACACCGGCGATTCGGTCGCGAAGAAGATCACCGCGTTGGACGCGGAGATCGTCACGATCCACCACTCGAAGCCGAGCAGGAAGTTGCGCTTGCGCACGAACTTGAAGCCGTAGACGCCGGTCGTCGCCGCGAGCGTCGCGCTGGAAAGACAAAGGACAAGTGATCTGTGATCCATGGTTCGAACTCCCGAAGTCGATTGCTGCCGTTGATTCACTGCCTGGCGGGGCTGAGGCTCGCGAGATAGGTCGCCACCGCCGCGCGGTCATCCGCCGACATCGCCTGCGCGACGCGCTGCATCGTGCCGGTCGCCTCGCGGCGCGAGCCCGTCGCGAATGCGTCGAGCTGCGCGAGCAGATAGTCGTAGCCCTGTCCGGCCAGACGCGGGAATTGCGCCTGCCCGGTCAGCCGTGCGCCGTGGCAGGCCGCGCATGCGCCGCCCGTTACCCACTGCTCGCCTTTCGTGCGCAGTCGTGCATCCGGCTTGAAATAGCGGTTGTCCAGCGGCGCCTGTTTCGCGTAATAGCCGGCCAGACGGGTGATCTCGGCTTCGCTCATCGTCATCGCGAGCGGGCCCATCGTCGGGTTCGCGCGTTGCCCGCCCGCAAACGCACGGAGCTGGGCGGCCACGTATTGCGCCGGCTGGCCGGCGAGACTCGGATACGCCTGGCTGAGCGACGCGCCCTTCACGCCGTGGCAGCCCATGCACACGTCGGTCACGCGCGGCCACGGGCCGCCGTCGGCGTCATCGGCCTGCGCGGCCGTATCGATATGACGCTGCAGGCGATGGAAGCCGAGCAGCGTCGGGCCGTAGAGCGCCAGCAACGCGCCGATCGCCACCGCCGCCGTGAGCAGCAAAAGCCGTTTCTTCATCTTCGTGATCCTAAGCATGACGCAGCGCATTGAGCGCCTGAAGCGCGCTTTGGTGACCGGCGCGCACGGCGCCGTCCATGTAGCCGGCCCAGATGTTCGCGGTCTCGGTGCCCGACCAGATCAGGTTGCCGCACGGCGCGCGCAGCGCTTCGCCGTGCGCACTCCAGAAGCCGGGCGGGATCGCCGACACGCACGTGAGCGTCCACGGATCGGCGAGCCCCCAGTCGCGATCGTGGTACGACACCGGCGCACGCGCTTCGTCGCCCCACGCCTGCGCATAGAGATCCACGTGCATCTGCTTCGCGGCCTGCGGGTCCGACGGCATCAGCGCATTCCGGACGAACGCGTTGATCACGCCGATCTCGCCCCCCGGCGGCGAATTGTCGTACGCCCAGAACACCGGCCCGTCGGTCTGGAAGATGTGGCCGTTCAAGCCCTTGTCGCGCCAGAACGGGCGGCGGTAGACCATCGCCGTCTTGCGCGCCGGCGAGTGGGCGGGCCACGCGCGCTGCAACGCGACGCGCTTGTCGGGCAGCGGTGGATCGAACCGCACCTGATGGCACAGCGCCGGATGCAGCGCCATCACGACCTTTTTCGCGCGCACCGTGCCGCGATCGGTCTGCAACGTGACGATGTCGCGATCCCAGCCGACGATCCGCCGCACCGGCGACGACAGCCGCACCTTGTCGCCCAGTTGCTGCGCCATCCGGATGCTGAGAAGCTGCGAGCCACCGACGAAACGGGTTTCCTGCGCGCTATGCTTGATCGAGTCGAGCTGCGCGTAATCGCAATCGGCGGAATTGATCATCGATAGGAAGTGCAGCAGCCCCATCTTCGCCGGCGCGACGCCGCCCGACAGCGAGATCGACGCGTTCCAGCCCATCCGGTCTTCCGCCTTGATGCCCTGCGTCGCGAGCCAGTCGCCGACCGACAACCGGTCGAGTTCGCGGGCCTTCGGCGACGTCCACGGTGCACCGCAAGGCACGTCGCGCGACAACCGGCTCAATTTCGCCGCAACGGCCTCGTCGGTGCCGAACGTACCCTTGAGGTCGATCTCGGCGCGCCCGTCGCCGCCGAGAATCACCGTCTTGCCCGTGTAGTAGCTCGGAAACGTGCCGACTTCCAGCTCACGGGCGAGATCGGCGACCGCCGTCTGGCCCGGGCCGATCCACTGGCCGCCGACTTCGGTCACGTGGCCGCCGCCCACGTCGTAGTTCAGCGTGCGGCCGCCCACGCGGTCGCGCGCCTCGAGCACGACGAAGGATTCGCAGCCCGCGTAGCGCAGATCGCGCGCGGCCGTCAGGCCGGCCAGCCCGGCCCCGACGATCGCGACATCGAGCACGTCGCCTTCATGGCCGGCGGCAGGCGCCGCATCGGCCTTCGCCCGCGCGGCGCCGAGTGCGAGACCGCCCGCCGCGACCGACGCCCCCGCGACCTTGAGCCACTGCCTGCGCTGCAGGTCGGCCGACCCGCTGATGGATGACTTCCTGGACATGATCTGTGAATGACGCCTGCAATGGGCGCGAACGGCGGCACGCCCCGATGGCGTGCGGCCCTCGCTCGCGCGGAATCCGACGACGGGATGCGATCTCGTTCCGCCTCACTCGCCCCTCACGGGGGCGCGCGAAGCCGGTTCGCATCCCTGCCTGTACACGCGCCGTACTGCCTTGTACCGATAAGGATTTTCCGGCGCCCTGAATTAGTACATGTTGCAAAAGATAGGTCATAATACATAAAACAGGATTGGAAAAAAAAGACAGGGTATTCCCCTGTCGCATAGCACATTGCAGCGCTTCTGAAAGGTCGCGGAGAGACCGCGTAGACGATGGCGGCCGGTGCAGTCTCCCCGTCTCCGTTCGGTTGCGCGGGCCGTACGGTAGTATGGCGATTCGATGGAACCCCGCTGAATCCGAACGAGTGGCCATGCCCGAATTTCCTTCATCTCCCGGCGCCGGCCAAGGCGCGCAGGCGCTCGTCCTCATCGCCGAGGACGAACCCGAGATCGCCGAGATCCTGATCGCGTATTTCGCGCGCAACGGCCTGCGCACCGTGCACGCCGCCGACGGCCGCCGCGCGCTCGAACTCCACCTGTCGCTGAAGCCCGACCTCGTGCTGCTCGACGTGCAGATGCCGCACGTCGACGGCTGGAAGGTGCTTGCCGAGATCCGCCATCGCGGCGACACGCCGGTCATCATGCTGACCGCGCTCGACCAGGACATCGACAAGCTGACCGGGCTGCGCATCGGCGCCGACGACTACGTGGTCAAGCCGTTCAACCCGGCCGAAGTCGTCGCGCGCGCCCAGGCCGTGCTGCGCCGTTCGATGGCCGGCGCGCGCCAGGAAGAGCAGCGCGTGCTGCGCGCCGCGCCGTTCGAGATCGATCTCGAGCACCACGAAGCGACGGTCGAAGTCGACGGCGTGCGCCACACGCTCGTGCTGACGCTCACCGAATTCAAGCTGCTCGCGCAGCTCGCGCGCGCACCGCGCCGCGTGTTCAGCCGCGCCGAGCTGATGGCCACCTGCCTGCCGGAAGGCGACGCGCTGGAGCGCACGGTCGACAGCCACGTCAGCAAGCTGCGCAAGAAACTCGACGATCTCGGCGTCGCGGGCGTGCCGGCCAGCGTGCGCGGCGTCGGCTACAAACTGTGGAGCGGCGAGTGAGACTCGACGGCCTGAGCCGCCAGATCGCGCTGACGATGGGCGCGATCGCCTTCGGCATCACGGTGCTGATCGTCGTGACGGCCTACGTGTTCTACTACCTGCTGTACCAGTACTCGCCCGAGTACTTCAAGCCGCAGAGCTGGGTCCCGAGCGGGCCCGAGTGGGTGTGGATCATTTCGACCACGCTGGTGGGCCTGCTGATCGCGGTCGTCGTCGCGGTCAACCTGTCGCGCCGCATCCTCGTGCCGTTGAATTCGGTGACGGACAGCATCCGCCGCGTCGCGCGCGGCGATCTCGGCGCACGCGCGGTCGCCGGCGACCGTTCGCTGAAGGAAGCGGCGCTGCTCGCCGACAACTTCAACGCGCTCGCGAGCGAACTGCAGCGTGTGACCGACGAGCAAACCTTCTGGAACGCGGCGATCGCGCACGAGCTGCGCACGCCCGTGACCGTGCTGCGCGGCCGGCTGCAGGGGCTCGCCGAAGGCGTGTTCACGCCGAGCGACGCGCTGTATCGCAGCCTGCTCGCGCAGGTCGAAGGGCTGACGCGGCTGATCGAGGATCTGCGCGTGGTCAGCCTCGCCGATAGCGGCCACCTGAGCATCGAGATCCGCGACACCGACCTCGCCGCCGAGGTACGCGCCGTGGTCGACGCGTTCGCGCACGCGCTGCAGGCCGCCGGCCAGCATCCGGAATTCGATCTCGACCCGCGACGCATGCGCTGCGACCCGGTCCGGCTCCGCCAGGCGTTGCTCGCGCTGCTGGAAAATGCGCGCCGCCATGCGGTGCCCGGTGCGATCCGGATCCAGACGCGCATCGAGAACGGGATGTGCCGGCTGCGCGTCGAGGACGACGGCCCCGGTATCCCGGCCGAGTTCGCGCCGCACGTGTTCCAGGCGTTCCGGCGCGTCGACGAGACGCAACCCGGCGGCACCGGCCTCGGGCTCGCGGTCGTCGCGGCGATCGCGCATGCGCATCGCGGCGAAGCGCTGTGCGTGCCGACCGGCGCGGGCGGCACACGGTTCGAGGTGCGGTGGCCCGACGATCTCGCGCCGGCGCCCGACAGCGAGCGCTTCCCGGCGTAACGCGCCGCCGCTCCCCCTTCACGCGCGCGGTTCGCGCCCGACCTGGTCGAGCGGCGGACTGAACCCGAGCACCGTGTATTCCATCACCGATACCGTCCCGGTTCCGGCCGCGCCCTGCACGACCACCGCGCGCACCGCGCCGGCGCGGTCGAATTTCAGCTGCGTGCCGACGGTCGCGTGACGCAGCGCCTCCAGCTCCTCGATCCGCGCGATCGCCAGCTTGCGTACCGCGCCGGACACGTACACGGGCAGGAACACCAGCGCGATGAAGATCGACACCGCGTCCTTCGACACGCTGTCCAGCACCGGCCGGCCCGACATCACGAGCGACAGCGAGGTCGCCGCGACGAAGATCGCGAGCACGGTCGCACCGACGCCGAGCGACGCAAGCCGCTCGGCCGCCTTCTTCATGCGGGCCTTCACGAGCGCGCGGGCGGGCGCGGCCGTCATCAGCCATTCGCGCTGCGCCCCGTGGAATCCGGCGATACCGAGAAACAGCGTCGCGACCGCGCTGACCGCGATGCTGGTGTACAGCGCGCCGGCCATCACGCAGACGAATTCGAGCACGAACACGATCGCGAGCGGGCACAGCAGCAGGCGGAACGAATAGCCGTCGCGGCCGTGCCCGCGGATCCACCATCTCACCGGCGCGAGCTGCCAGAAGCGGCTCTCCGGGCGGAGCGAAAGTTCGTCGTCGGTCAATGCTTCACCTGTGTGTCCGTTGCACCCATGCGCCCGGTGCGGCTGAAACCGGAATGAACACCTGGGGTTATCGATTGATCCCAAAGATTCATTGGACAGTGTCTCCGCCGCCGCGCGATGCTGGGCCGGCCCGTGAACGCAGCGTCATTGCAACGCCGCGCACGAACATGGAGTGAGACAGATGCCCAACGACCACCGTCAACGGCGCCACACACTGTGGCTGCTGTGCGCGCTTTCGTTCATCCTCTACGTCGATCGCGTCAATCTCGCGACCGCCGCCGGCGCGATCAAGGCCGAACTCGGGCTGTCGAATACCGAGCTTGGCGTCGCATTCTCCGCGTTCGCGTATTCGTATGCAATCTGCCAGATCGGCGGCGGCTGGATCGCCGACCGGTTCGGCGCGCGCATCACGCTGATCGGCTGCGGATTGATCTGGGTGGTCTCCACGTTCACGACCGGGCTCGTGCACAGCCTCACGCTGCTGTTCGCCGCGCGGCTGCTGCTCGGCATCGGCGAAGGCGCGACGCTGCCGGCCCAGGCCCGCGCGATCACGCACTGGTTTCCGCGCGAGCGGCGCGGCGTCGTGCAGGGCTTCACGCATTCGTTCTCGCGGCTCGGCAACGCGGTCACGCCGCCGATCGTCGCCGCGTTGATGACGTGGCTGTCGTGGCGCGCGGCGTTCTTCGTGATCGGCGCGGTCACGCTCGTCTGGCTCGCGTGGTGGATCGTCGGCTTCCGCGAGCATCCGGCGGGCGACGACGACGGCCGCCCGCGCGCCGCGCGCCCGGTCGCACCGTCCGGCCCGACGCCGTGGGGGCCGCTGTTCCGGCGCATGGCGCCGACCATCTTCGTCTACTTCTGCTACGGCTGGACCGCGTGGCTGTTCTTCACGTGGCTGCCGACCTTCTTCCTGAACGGCCAGGGCCTGGACCTGAAATCGACCGCGTTGTTCGCGTCCGGCGTGTTCTTCGCGGGCGTGGTCGGCGACACGCTCGGCGGCTGGCTCTGCGACCGCATCTACCGGAAGACCAGCAACCTCGCGCTGTCGCGGCAGAGCGTGATCGTGACGAGCTTCGTCGGCGCGCTCGCCTGCCTGCTGCCGCTCGCGTTCGTGCACTCGACGGCCGGCGTCGCGCTGTGCCTGTCCGGGTCGTTCCTGTGCCTCGAACTGACGATCGGGCCGATCTGGGCCGTGCCGAGCGACATCGCGCCGACCCACGCCGGCATCGCGAGCGGGATGATGAACGCCGGTTCCGCGATCTCGGGAATCCTGTCGCCGATCCTGTTCGGCTATCTCGTCGATCGCACCGGCAGCTGGACGGTGCCGTTCATCGGCTCGGTCGCGATGCTGCTGATCGGCATCGTCGCCGCGCTGCGGATTCGCCCTGACCGCGCGCTGTCCGAATCGATGCCGGCGCTCGCCGACGCGCCTGCCGCGCCGTCGGCGCACTGAAGCGGTTCGCTCGGGTTCGCCTGCGTCGGCCGCCTCGCCGGCGTCGCCATCACGCTTCACCGCGCTCCGCGGTGGCGGTGACTCGGCTTGTTCGGCTTGTTCGGCTTGTTCGGCTTGTTCGGCTTGATCGGCTTGATCGGTCGCATCGGTCTGATCGGCTGGCGCGGCTGGCTCGGCCGCCTCGGCTGGCAAACCGCGCCATTACGCATCGCCGTCATCCCCCGCGCCGTCCCGGTGAAACAGCGCGAGAAACTGCTGCGCGGGAATGCTCAAAGGCCGGTCGCGCCGCACGAGGCTGCCGTACGACGGCAGCTTCTGTTCGAGCGTGTAATCGATGATCGCGACGAGCCCGTGCGCCGCGTTGCGCTGCGCGACCGTCAGCGGAATCACGCCGAGCATCGACGAACGGTCGACGAGGTTCATCGTGGTCAGGATCGAGCCCGTTTCGACGAGCCCGCGCGGCATCGGCTGGTGACGCGAGCGGAATTCGCGCTCGACGACCTCGCGCGCCGGGCTGCCGGTCGGCTGCACGATCCACGCATAGTCGAGCAGCGCGTCGAATTCGACCGGCCCCGCGTCCGCGAGCGGATGGTCGCGGCCCGCGATGATCGCGAGCGCCTCGTCGTCGACCACGCGGAAGTCGCAGTCGGTCCCGACGTGGCGCCCGATCACCACTTCGAGCACGCCTTCGCGAAGCTGCGGCATCAGCCGGTCGCTCGTATCGACCGCGATGTCGATCGCGAGCAGCGGATAACGCGCCTTCAACTGCACCAGCGCCTCGGTCAGCCGCCCCGGCGACGCCGCCATGATGCTGCCGATCGCGAGCCGCCCCGCGCTGCCGAGCTGCAGTTCGCCGAGCTCGCGGTTCAGCGCCTCCATGCTGCCGCGGATGCCGCGGAAATAGCCGAGCACGCGCTCGCCGGCCGGGTTCAGCACGAGCCCGCGCCCGATGCGGTCGAACAGCCGCTGGCCGAGCGCACTCTCCAGTTCGGCCAGCATCTTCGTCGCGGCCGGTTGCGTGAGGCCCATCTGCTCGGCTGCCGCGCGCAGCGTCGAGCATTCGTCCACGGCCAGCAGCAGCGCGATCTGGCGCATGCGCAGCCGGTTCAGCAGTTGCGGGGTCGAGTCTCGTCGGTCGATCGAGCCCATTTTTGATTACTCCAGGTTATCGATTCATCAAGAGTTTTCAATTTACCGACTCATTCCGTCTACCTAGCATCAACCCCATAGATCAACGGCCACGCGCCGCCACCGGAGACACCGCATGCACACCCCCTCGACCGCCGCCACGCAGCCCGTCGTCGCGCTGACGCTCGGCGACCCCGCCGGCATCGGCGCCGAACTGATCGCGAAACTGCTCGCCCGTCCCGACGCGACCGCCCGCGCGAACCTCGTGCTGATCGGCGATCGCTGGCTGTGGGAGGCTGGCCAGCGCGTCGCCGGCGTCACGATCGACGTCGAACCCGTCGCGTCGCTGGCCGCCGTGCGCGGCCGGCCGTCGACCGCGCGCGCCGCGTTCGTCGCGGTCGATACGATCGGCGCCGCGCAGGTCACGGTCGGCCAGGCGGATGCTGCCGGCGGCCGCTCGACGCTGGCCGTGCTCGACCAGTGCCTCGACGCCGCGCTCGCCGGCGACATCGACGCGATCTGCTTCGCGCCGCTGAACAAGTACGCGATGAAGCTCGGCGGGCTGCGCCACGACGACGAGCTGCACCACTTCGCCGAGGCGCTCGGCGTGACCGGCTACTTCTGCGAATTCAACACGCTCGGCGAACTGTGGACCGCACGGATCTCGTCGCATATCCCGCTGAAGGACGCGGCCGGCTGCCTGAGCATCGAGCGGATCGAACAGGCGTCCGAGCTGATCTACCGGTCGCTGCTCGCGAACGGCGTCGCCGCGCCGAGGGTCGCGATCGCCGCGTTCAACCCGCACGGCGGCGACGGCGGCAGTTGCGGCCGCGAGGAAGTCGACATCATCGAGCCGGCCGTGCGCCGCTTGCAGGCGCGCGACTGGCCGACCGACACGCCGTTCCACGGCCCGTTCCCGGCCGACACGATCTTCCTGAAGGCGCAGGCCGGCGATTACCAGGCGATCGTCACGATGTACCACGACCAGGGGCAGATCGCGATCAAGCTGCTCGGCTTCTCGCGCGGCGTGACCGTGCAGGGCGGGCTGCCCGTGCCGATCACGACGCCCGCGCACGGCACCGCGTACGACATCGCGGGCCGCGGCACGGCCGACGTCGGCGCGACCTGGCAGGCGCTGCAGATCGCGTGCCGGATGGGCGCCGCCCGCCGCACCGCCGCCGTTTCGGCGTGACGCTCGCACGCCTTCTACACACGACAACCCCGATTCTGGAGACACCATCATGAAGATCCGCTCCGTACGCGCTCGCGTATTCCAGTGGAAAGGCAAGACCGTCCCGCCGCAGGGCAACTTCTGTTCGAACGCGATGGACCTGCTGTATGCGCCGCAGGAAACGATGAGCACGTTCCGCTTCCATGCGTGGACGGTCGTCGAAGTCGAAACCGACGACGGCATCGTCGGCCTGGGCAACGTCGCGCTCGCGCCGCAGGTCGCGAAGGTCATCATCGCCCAGTACCTCGCGCCGCTCGTGATCGGCCAGGACCCGTGGGACTACGAGTACCTGAACCAGCGGATGTACCGCGCGACCCATGCCTGGGGCCGCAAGGGCATCGGCATGGCGGCGATCTCGGCGGTCGACATCGCGATCTGGGACATCCTCGGCAAGAGCGTCGGCAAGCCGGTCTTCAAGCTGCTCGGCGGCCGCACCAAGGAAAAGATTCCCTGCTACTACTCGAAGCTCTATCGCACCGACCTGAAGGCGATGCAAGAGGAAGCGCAGCAGTACCTGAAGGAAGGCTTCCGCGCGTTCAAGATGCGCTTCGGCTACGGGCCCGCGCACGGGCAGCAGGGCGTGGTCGAGAACCTGAAATCGGTCGCGGCGATCCGCGAGGTGATCGGCTACGACAACGACCTGATGCTCGAGTGCTACATGGGCTGGAACCTCGAATATGCGAAGCGCATCCTGCCGAAGCTCGAGAAATACCAGCCGCGCTGGCTGGAAGAACCGGTGATCGCGGACGACCTCGACGGCTACGCGGAGCTGAACCGGCTGACGCGCATCCCGATCTCCGGCGGCGAGCACGAATTCTCGCTGTACGGCTTCAAGCAGCTGCTCGACCGCAAGGCCGTGTCGGTCGTGCAGTACGACACGAACCGCGTCGGCGGGATCACGATGGCGCACAAGATCAACGCGCTGTGCGAGGCGTACAGCGTGCCGGTGATTCCGCACGCGGGCCAGATGCACAACTACCACCTGACGATGAGCACGCTCGCGTCGCCGATGAGCGAGTACTTCCCGATGTTCGACGTCGAGGTCGGCAACGAGCTGTTCTATTACATCTTCGACGGCGAACCGGTGGCCGAGAACGGCTTCCTGCAACTGCGCGACGACGTGCCGGGCCTCGGCCTCACGCTGAAGACCGAATTCCTCGACCAGTTCGACATCGTCGAGTGAGGGCCGACATGAACGCACGCTACCAGGGCGTCTTTCCCGTCGTGCCGACGATCTTCGACGCGCACGGCGCGCTCGATCTCGACGGCCAGCGCCGCTGCGTCGATTTCATGATCGATGCCGGTTCGCACGGCCTCTGCATCCACGCGAACTACTCCGAGCAGTTCGCGCTCGGCGACGACGAACGCGATCTCGTCACGCGCACCACGCTCGAGCACGTCGCGGGCCGCGTGCCGGTGATCGTCACGACCTCGCACTTCAGCGCGCGGATCTGTGCGCAGCGCAATCGCGAGGCCCAGGCGCTCGGTGCCGCGATGGTGATGGTCATGCCCCCGTACCACGGCGCGACGTTCCGCGTGCCCGAGGCCCAGGTGCGCGCGTACTTCCGCGACGTCGCCGACGGCCTCGACATTCCGCTGATGATCCAGGACGCGCCGGCGAGCGGCGTCGCGTTGTCCGCCTCGCTGCTCGCGACGCTCGCGCGCGAAATCGACGCCGTGTCGTATTTCAAGATCGAGACGGCCGGCGCCGCGTCGAAGCTGCGCGAACTGATCGCGCTCGGCGGCGATGCGATCGAGGGGCCGTGGGACGGCGAGGAAGGCATCACGCTGCTCGCCGATCTCGACGCCGGCGCGACCGGCGCGATGACGGGCGGCGGCTATCCGGACGGGATTCGCCGGATCACCGACGCGTATTTCGCCGGCCGCCGCGACGATGCCTACGACGCGTACGCGCGCTGGCTGCCGCTGATCAACTACGAGAACCGGCAGTCGGGCTTCCTCACCGCGAAGGCGCTGATGAAGGAAGGCGGCGTGATCGCGTGCGACCGGCCGCGTTCGCCGTGGCCCGAGCTGCCTCCGCAGGTACGCGCGGGGTTGCTCGACACGGCGCGGCGGCTCGATCCGCTCGTGCTGCGCTGGGGGCGCTAGCGACCGTTTTTGCACCCGCAACGCGCGTGCGTTGCGCCTCGGCGTGACGGCGGCCCGACAGAAGGCCGCCGCCGCTCATCGGATGGATGGAGACACCATGAACCTGCTGAACCCCGCGACCCCGGCCTACGACGCCGGCGAAGCCATTCCGCGCCGCCGCTGGCTGCGCGTGATTCCGCCGCTGCTGCTCGCGTGCATCATTTCCTACATGGACCGCGTGAACATCGCGTTCGCGATGCCCGGCGGGATGAACGCCGATCTCGGCATGGATGCGACGATGGCCGGCCTCGCCGGCGGCATCTTCTTCTTCGGCTACCTGTTCCTGCAGATTCCCGGCGGCCGGCGCGCGGCGCTCGGCAGCGGCAAGGCCTTCATCGCGTGGTCGCTCGTGAGCTGGGCCGTGCTGTCGGTGCTGACCGGGCTCGTCACGCACACGTGGCAGTTGCTCGCGCTGCGCTTCCTGCTCGGCGTGGCCGAGGGCGGGATGCTGCCGGTCGTGCTGACGATGGTCAGCCACTGGTTTCCCGACCGCGAACGCGGCCGCGCGAATGCGATGGTCATCCTGTTCGTGCCGCTCGCCGGCATGATCACCGCGCCGCTGTCCGGCTTCATCCTCGCCGCATACGACTGGCATCATCTGTTCTTCTGCGCGGGCGCGCTGTCGCTGCTGTGCCTCGTCGTCTGGATGCTGTTCGCCGACGACGGCCCGGAGACCGCGCGCTGGGTGTCGCCGCGCGAGAAGGCGTACATCCTCGACGCGCTGCGCGACGAGCAGGAACGCAAGCGCGCGGCCGGCACGCCGGCGGCCACGTCGTTCGGCGCGCTGCTGCGCCACCCGACGATCTGGCTGCTCATCGCGATCAACTTCTGCTATCAGGCCGGCATCTACGGCTATACGATGTGGTTGCCGACCCTGCTGAAAAACCTCACGCACAGCGGGATGGGCCGGATCGGCCTGCTCGCGATGCTGCCGTACGTCGCGATGGTGATCGGGATGCTCGTCACGTCGTATTGGTCCGACCGGACCGGCAAGCGACGCCTGTTCGTGCTGCTGCCGCTGGTCGGATTCGCCGCGTGCCTCGCGCTGTCGGTGCTCACGCATGCATCGATGGCCGTGTCGTTCGCGTTCCTGATCGGCTGCGGCTTCTTCCTGCAGGCGGCGGCCGGCGTGTTCTGGGCGATTCCGCCGAAGCTCTGCAGCGTCGAGGCGGCCGGCAGCGCCCGCGGCCTGATCAACGCGCTCGGCAATCTCGGCGGCTTCTGCGGCCCGTATGCGGTCGGCGTGCTGACGCAGCACGTGAGCGCGGCGGCCGGCGTCTACAGCCTCGCGGCCACGCTCGCGGTGGCCGGGCTGCTCGCGCTGACGCTGCCGAAGCGCTGCGAGGGCTGACGAACCCGCGCGACAGCGAACGACACACCGGAGACCCATCATGAACGACATCCTGCTGCTGGTGCAGAAATGCGCGCACACTTTCAGCTTCTACGATCTCGACACGAAAGCGCCGCTCAAGCACATCGTGCTGCCGAACTTCCCGCACGAATTCGCCGTCGACGTGAACGACCGCTACGCGTACGTCGGCATCTTCGGAATCGAGACCGCGTGGTCGCGCGGCCATGAAGGCGATCACCGGATCGCCGAGATCGATCTCGTCGAGCGCACGCACACGCGCATGCTCGACCTGTGGCCGTACTACCGGCCGCACGGGATGGCGAGCGACCGCGACGGCCGGCTGTATGCGATGAGCGAAGCGCACGACATGCTGCTCGTATTCGACGAGCCGACCCGCCAGCCCGTGCCGAACATGGCCGTGCCGTCCGGCGGCGTGAAAACGCACCTCGTGACGCTCACGCGCGACGCGAGCCGTGCGTACGGCG
The DNA here is from genome assembly GCF_015712265.1 of Burkholderia sp. 9777_1386. Taxonomy (NCBI): domain Bacteria; kingdom Pseudomonadati; phylum Pseudomonadota; class Betaproteobacteria; order Burkholderiales; family Burkholderiaceae; genus Burkholderia; species Burkholderia sp. 9777_1386. The sequence goes on from NZ_JACCQB010000020.1 coordinate 34,170, forward strand.
TGCATCTGCTGTCGAACACGGTCACGCAGTTTCATCCACGCGACGCGACGGTCGCGCCGCGCGCGGTGATGCCCGGCCCACGCCCCGAAGGCAACGCGCTGTCGAGCGACGAGCGCACGCTGTTCGTCGCGAATCGCGGCGACGACACGCTGGTCGAGATCGACACGGAGACGATGACCTGCGGCCGCCGCGTAAAAACGCGCAGCGACCCGAACCGCATCTACCGGACGAGCGCGCCCGACGGCCGCGACCTGCTGCTGTTGACGAATTCGGGCGAGCGCTCGATCTCGGTGTTTGATGCGCGACAGCTCGAGGAGATCGAGCGCATCGCACTGCCCGCGAATCCGACCGCGCTGTCGTTTCATCCGTCGCGGCGCGTCGCGTACGTGTCGTTCCAGGACGACTATGTCCGCGAACTCGACCTCGACACGTGGCGTTTCGTCGGTGCGCTCCCGACGCTGCGCGAGCCCGATGCGTCGTACGTGCTCGCCGGCGCGCGCTGACATGCGCGACGAAACGCCGCCCGACGGCATGCCCGATGCGCTCGTCGATGCGCATCACCACCTGTGGCGGCTCGATGCGGGCGCGCACTACCCGTGGCTGCAGGCGCACTACGACCCGACACGCTTCATGTTCGGCGACTACGCGGCGCTGTGCCGCAACTTCGACGTCGACGATTTCCGGCACGCGGCGCAATGCGCGCCGCTCGTCGCCAGCGTGCACGTCGAAGCCGAACGCGCGCGCGACGAGGCGCTCGCGGAAACGCGCTGGCTGCATGAAGTCGCGGCCGCGCACGCGCTGCCGTCGGCGATCGTCGCGTGGGTCGACCTGCTGGCCGGCGATGCGGACGAACGGCTCGCCGAACAGGCCGCGTGGCCGCGCGTGCGCGGCGTGCGGTTCAAGCCGCGCACCGCGGCTGCGCCGGACGCCTCGATCGACGAGCCGGGCGCGCTGCGTGATCCGCGCTGGCCGGCCGCGCTCGAACGCCTCGCCGCGCACGGCCTGAGCTGGGATCTGCGCGTGCCGTTCTGGCATCTCGGCGACGCGGCCGCGATGCTGGTCGATGCACCCGACGTCGATGTCGTGCTCGAACACGCGGGGCTGCCGTGGGACCGTTCCGAAGCCGGACTCGCGCGTTGGCGTGGCGGCATGGCGGCGCTCGCCGCGTTGCCGCGCGTGACCGTGAAAATCTCCGAGCTCGGCTTGCGCGATGCGGCGTGGAACGACGCGGACAACGCGCGGATCATCCGCGACACGATCGCGATCTTCGGCTGGCGGCGCTGCCTGTTCGCCAGCAATTTCCCGGTCGCCGGACTGCGCGTGTCCTATCCCGCACTGCTGCGCACGTTCGCCGGCGCGATCGCGCACCTCGACGGCCCCGCGCGCCGCGCGATCTGGCACGACAACGCGCTGCGCGTCTACCGGATCGCGCTCGACGCGCCGCATCGACCGGCGCGCGGGTAACGCCGCGCGCCCGCCGTTCGTCCGCGCCGGGCCGGCCTCGCGCCGCCCCCGACCACCACATTTTGTGCATCGCACGACCGAACCTGAGCAAAAAGTATCGGTTCGCGAATTCTTTTGATGTGGTGATCGCATCGCCCCCGTCACACCATTGTCCCTGCCGTCATCGGCGGCATTCGAACAAGCAGAATCAAGGAGACACGGGTGAACAAGATGCGAATCGTCGCAGCCGGCCTGCTGCTCGGCGCCTGTCTGCCGGGCGTCGCGGCCGCGCAAACCTGCAAGGTGCCGACCCTTCGGGTGCTCGCGCAGAAGAGCCTCGGCCTGTCGGTGATGGAGAAATCGCTGGCCGACTACGAGAAGAAGAACGGCACCAAGGTCGAGATCAGCTATTTCGGCGAAAACGACCGCCGCGCGAAATCGCGGCTCGACGCGTCGACCGGCGCGGGTTCGTACCAGATCTACTACGTCGACGAGGCGAACGTCGCCGAATTCGCGTCGGCCAACTGGATCGTGCCGCTCCTGAAGTACTACCCGAAGGACTACGACTACGACGACTTCCTGCCCGGCCGCCGCGCGGTCGCGAGCTACAACGGCGTCGCGTACTTCGCGCCGCTGATCGGCGGCGGCGACTTCCTGTTCTACCGCCGCGACCTGCTCGACGCCGCGCACATCCCGGTGCCGAAGACGCTCGACCAGCTCGTCGCCGCGATCAGGAAGCTGAACGCGCCGCCGAAGCTGTACGGCTGGGTCGCGCGCGGCCAGCGCGGCTCGGGGATGAACGTGTGGCGCTGGTCGCCGTTCATGCTCGGGATGGGCGGCGCGTGGACCGACAAGGGCGGCCAGCCCGCGTTCAATTCGCCGGCCGCGGTGAAGGCCACGCAGCTCTACAGCGACCTGTTCAAGTACGCGCCCCCCGGCTCGGCGACCTACGACTGGAGCAACGCGCTCGAAGCGTTCCGCTCGGGCAAGGTCGCGTTCATGATCGAATCGACGCCGTTCGCGGACTGGATGGAAGATGCGAGCAAGTCGAGCGTGGCCGGCAAGGTCGGCTATACGCGGCCGCCCGCGCCGCTGCCGTCGGCCGCGTACGGGCACGGCTTCGCGATCTCGGCGGTCGGCGCAAAGGACGACTGCACGCGGATGGCCGCCGGCCGCTTCATCGCGTGGGCGACCAGCAAGGACCAGGAGCAGGCGCGGCTGCGCAACGGCGTGTTCAGCGACTACAACCGCTCCAGCACGATCGCCAGCCCGTACTTCAAGCAGCACGTCGCGCCGCAGATCCAGGCCGGGCTGAACGACACCAACCCCGTCACGCAGGTGACGATCTGGCGGACGCCGCAGTGGCCGGATATCGGCGACAACCTCGGCATCGCGCTCGAACAGGTGTTCACCGGCACGCAGACGGACATCCGCGGCACGCTCGACGACGCGGACCAGTATGCGAAGGACGCGCTCGAACATGGCGCTCGCAAATGACGGCACGGGCGGACGCACGCTCGGCGTCCGCCCGGCCCCTTCCGCCACGTCGGCCCGGCGCGGCCGCGCGCGCCGCGACCGCACGAGCCTGCCGTGGGTGTTCCTCGCGCCGACGCTCGCGCTGCTCGCGGTCCTGAGCCTCGTCCCGACGATCGCCGCGATCAATCTCGCGCTGCGCAACCGCGTGCTGCGCTACCCGGACAGCGAATACGTCGGCCTGCGCAACTTCGTCCGGCTCGCGTCGGACCGGCGCTTCCTGAACGCGATCGAGGTGTCGGTGCTGTGGGAAGTCATCACGGTCGCCGGCGCGGTGCTGGTCGGGATCGCGCTCGCGGTGTTCCTGTTCGAGCGCGTGCACGGCCGCTGGCGCCGCTTCGCGTCGCTGGTGCTGATCATGCCGGTGCTGCTGCCGCGCGTGTCGGCCGCGTTCATCTGGAAGTTCATGTACGCGCCGCTCACCGGCATCCTGAGCTGGCTGCTCGGCACGCTCGGCGTCGAGCACACCGCGTTTCTCGCCGATCCGCATCTCGCGCTGTACGCGGTCGCGCTCGTCGACGTGTGGCAGTGGGGGCTGTTCTTCGCGGTCGTGATCCTGAAGCTGCTGGAGACACTGCCGCCGGAGCCGCTCGAGGCCGCGCGGCTCGACTACGCGACGACCTGGCAGGTGCATGCGTACATCGCGCTGCCGATGCTGAAGGCGCCGCTCGTGAGTCTCGTGTTCATCAAGATGGTCGAATCGCTGCGCTCGTTCGACCTGATCTACGTGATGACCAAGGGCGGCCCCGGCATCGCGACCGAAACGCTCGATCTCTACGCGTACCAGCAGGGCATCGGCCTCGCCGGCAAGGTGTCGTATGCGTCGGGCATGGCCGTGCTGATGATGGTCGCGACCACGCTGGTCTTCACGCTCATCTGGAAGAGGGTCAACAAATGGGACGACTGATGGCCCGCCGCGGCCCCGCCGCCGTTTCCACCGTCGCGATCGCCGGCGCGATCCTGCTCGTCGCCGCGTTCCCGCTGTTCTGGGCCGTGCTCAATTCGCTCAAGCACCTGCTCGACATCGTCACGCCGACGCCGCGCTTCTTCTTCACGCCGACGCTCGCGAACTACGAACAGGTGCTGTCGAGCCCCGAAGTGCTGATCGGGCTCGGCAACAGCATCGCGATCGTCGGCGCGGCGGTGCTGATCGGCGCCGTGCTCGGCGTGCCGGCCGCGTATGCGATCGCGCGCTACCCGGTGCGCGGCAAGCGGGACATCCAGTTCTTCCTGCTGTCGCTGCGATTTCTGCCGCCCGTCGCGGTCGCATTGCCGCTGATCGCGATCTGGGTCGATCTCGGGCTGTACGACACCAAGCTGTCGATGATCGTCACGTACCTGCTCGTCACGCTGTCGACCATCACGTGGCTGTCGATCCCGGTGTTCCGCCGGCTGCCGCGCGAGATCGAGGAAGCCGCCGCGCTCGACGGCTACGGCCCGTACGCGGTGTTCTGGCACATCGCGCTGCCGGTGTGCGCGAGCACGCTGCTCGGCGGCATCGTGTTCAGCTTCGTGCTGGTGTGGAACGAACTGATGATCGCGCTCGCCCTCACGTCGTCGCGCAGCGCGACGCTGCCGGTGGTCGCGTCCGCGTTCACGTCGCTCGGCCAGGAAGTGCCGTGGGGCGTGATCAACGCGTCGACGGTGCTGCTCGCGCTGCCGCCGCTCGTCTTCGTCGGCATGCTGAGCCGCTTGCTCAATTCGATGGTCAAGGGAAAATAAGGAGAACACGTTGAAAGCGCTCGTACTCGAACGCACGCGCGAGCTCGCGCTGCGCGACATCGACCTGCCGCAAGCGGTCGGCCCCGGCGACGTCCGGATCAAGGTCCATACGGTCGGCGTCTGCGGCAGCGACGTGCATTACTACGTTCACGGCGGGATCGGCCCGTTCCGCGTCGATGCGCCGATGGTGCTCGGCCATGAAGCGTCCGGCACGGTCGTCGAGACCGGCGCCGACGTCACGCACCTGCGCGTCGGCGACCGCGTGTGCATGGAGCCCGGCGTGCCGCGCCTCGATTCGCCCGCGACGCTGCGCGGGCTCTACAACCTCGATCCCGACGTGCGCTTCTGGGCGACGCCGCCGATCCACGGCTGCCTGACGCCGTTCGTCGTGCATCCGGCCGCGTTCACGTACCGGCTGCCCGACAACGTGTCGTTCGCCGAAGGCGCGATCGTCGAGCCGCTGTCGATCGGCCTGCAGGCCGCGAAGAAGGCGGCGATGAAGCCGGGCGACCTCGCGGTCGTGATCGGCGCCGGCACGATCGGCGCGATGACGGCGCTCGCCGCGCTCGCCGGCGGCGCCGCGCGCGTGATCCTCGCCGACGTCGTGCCGGACAAGCTCGCGCTGTTCGCCGGCAACCCGGCCGTCACGACCGTCGACGTGCGTACGCGGCCGCTGGCCGACGCGGTGGCCGAAGCGTCCGGCGGCTGGGGCGCGGACGTCGTGTTCGAGGCGAGCGGCAGCGCGAATGCGTATGCGGGCCTCGTCGACCTGATGTGCCCGGGCGGCTGCGCGGTGCTGATCGGGATGCCGGTCGCGCCGGTGCCGCTCGACGTGGTCGCGCTGCAGGCGAAGGAGGGCCGCATCGAATCGGTGTTCCGCTACGCGAACATCTTCCCGCGCGCGCTCGCGCTGATCGCGTCCGGCGCGATCGACGTGAAGCCGTTCATCTCGCGCACGTTCCCGTTTTCCGAAGGCGTGCGCGCGTTCGAGGAAGCGGCGAGCGGACACCCGCGCGACGTCAAGATTCAGATCGAAATGGATTGAGCCATGGCCCAGATCACCTGCAAGGCTTTGTCGAAGCACTACGACGGCGGCCCCGCCGTGCTGCATCCGCTTGACCTCGAGATCGCCGACGGCGAATTCATCGTGCTGCTCGGCCCGTCCGGCTGCGGCAAGTCGACGATGCTGCGGATGATCGCGGGCCTCGAGGCGATCACCGGCGGCGAGCTCGTGATCGGCGATGCGGTCGTCAACGACCTGCCGTCGCGCGAGCGCAATGTGGCGATGGTGTTCCAGAACTATGCGCTGTATCCGCACATGACGGTGTACGACAACATCGCGTTCGGCCTGCGGCGGCTGAAGGTGCCGGCCGACGAGATCGACCGCCGCGTGCGCGACGTCGCGCGCATCCTGAGCCTCGACGCGCTGCTCGACCGCCGTCCGCGCGCGATGTCGGGCGGCCAGCAGCAGCGCGCGGCGATCGCGCGCGCGATGATCAAGACGCCCGCCGTGTTCCTGTTCGACGAGCCGCTGTCGAACCTCGACGCGAAGCTGCGCACGCAGTTGCGCGGCGACATCAAGCGGCTGCACCGGCAACTGAAGACGACCACGCTGTACGTCACGCACGATCAGCTCGAGGCGATGACGCTCGCCGACCGCGTCGTGCTGATGCGCGGCGGCCACATCGAGCAGATCGGCACGCCGGCCGAGCTGTACGGCCAGCCGCACACGGTATTCGCGGCCGGGTTCGTCGGCACGCCGGCAATGAACTTCGCGGACGGCACGATCGCGCGCGTCGGCACGAACGTGCTGCTCGACTGCAACGGCGCGCGCTGGCCGCTCGCGTCCTCGCGCTTCGCACGGCTGCAGGACGGCCAGCAGGTGAAGGCGGCGATCCGCCCGAACCACCTGCAACTCGTCGCCGAAGGCGATCCGACCCCGGGCACGCTCACGCTGACCGGCACGGTCGAACTCGTCGAGCTGCTCGGCGCCGAGGCGCTCGTCACGCTGGACTGGCGCGGCCGGCCGTGCGCGGCCCTCGTGCCGGCCCCGATGGCCCCGGCGCCGGGCGCCGTGGTAGCGTTCCGCTTCGACGAAGAAGCCCTGCATCTGTTCGACGCCGGCACCGAGCGCAACGTCACGCTGCCGGACGCGAACCCGATCGCGCACGCGGCGCCGCCGGCGGCCGCGACGCGCACCACGCCGCCTGCCGCGACGGGCTGGTCGATGTCCCGTTCGTAGCACGCCGGCACGCCCCGACGGAGTACACGATGAACCCGGATCTCGAGATCGTTCCCACCCACCGCGACGAATCGTTTCGCGCGTGGGTCCACGACTATCCGCATTCGGTCGCGAAGTGGCACTTCCATCCCGAGTACGAGATTCATCTGATCCAGGCGTCGCACGGCAAGGTGTTCGTCGGCGACCACATCGGCGATTTCGGCCCCGGCAACCTGATCGTCACCGGGCCGAACCTGCCGCACAACTGGGTCAGCGAGCTGGCCGACGGCGAACGCGTGCCGTCGCGCGACGTCGTGCTGCAGTTCTCGCGCGATGCGATCGAGAAGATGGTCGGCGCGTTCAGCGAGCTGCAGCCGGTGATCGACCTGATCGACGATGCAGCGCGCGGCGTGCAGTTTCCCGACCGCGTGGGCATCGAGGTCGCGCCGCTGATGCTCGAACTCGCGAATGCGCACGGCTGCCGCCGCGTCGAGATCCTGATGTCGCTGTTCGACCGGCTGTCGTCGTGCCGCGAGCGGCGCGTGCTCGCCGGCCCCGGCTACCGCAGCGACGCGCAGCACTACATGTCGTCGACCATCAACCAGGTGCTGTCGTACCTGCAGCAGAACCTGCCCGGCATGCTGCGCGAAGCCGACGTCGCCGCGTTCGCCGGCATGAGCGTCAGCACCTTCACGCGGTTTTTCCGGCGTCATACCGGCTCGTCGTTCGTGCGCTACCTGAACCGGCTGCGCATCAACGAAGCGTGCGAGCTGCTGATGTTTTCCGACCTGACGGTGACCGACATCTGCTACCGGGTTGGCTTCAACAACCTGTCGAACTTCAACCGTCAGTTTCTCGCGATGAAGCAGGTGCCGCCGTCGAAGTTCCGCGCGCTGCACCGGCTCAACGAACCGCACGGTCGCGACGACGCGCCGCCCCCGCGACGCGCGCCGCCCCGCGCCCCAGACAGGACGCTTCATACGTGACATATCTCGGCATCGACCTCGGCACGTCCGAGGTCAAGGTTCTGCTCACCGATTCCCGATCGGTGCCCCTCGCGACCGGCTCGGCCGCGCTGTCGATCAGCCGGCCGCATCCGCACTGGTCCGAACAAAGCCCGCAGGCGTGGTGGCACGCGATGCTCGACGCGATCGCGTCGGTGCGCGCCGCGCATCCGGCCGGCTTCGCCGCGCTGCGCGGCATCGCGCTGTCCGGCCAGATGCACGGCGCGACGCTGATCGACCGCGCGGACCAGGTGCTGCGCCCCGCGATCCTGTGGAACGACACGCGCGCCGGCACCGAATGCGTCGAGCTGGAAGCGCTGGTGCCGGAATCGCGCGCGATCACCGGCAACATGGCGATGCCCGGCTTCACCGCGCCGAAGCTGCTGTGGCTCGCGAAATACGAGCCCGCCGTGTTTCGCGCGGTGCACAAGGTGCTGCTGCCGAAGGACTACCTGATCTGGCGCCTGTCCGGCGAATTCGTGTCCGACATGTCCGACGCGGCGGGCACGCTGTGGCTCGACTGCGCGCGCCGCGACTGGTCGGACCGGATGCTCGCCGCAACCGAGCTGTCGCGCGCGCAGATGCCGCGCCTCGTCGAAGGCAACGCGCCCGCCGCGCAGTTGCGCGATGCGTTGCGGCGCGAATGGGGCATCGACGGGCCCGTGACGATCGCCGGCGGCGCCGGCGACAACGCGGCGTCCGCGATCGGCATGGGGGTCACGGGCGCCGGCAGCGGCTTCCTGTCGCTCGGCACGTCGGGCGTGCTGTTCGCCGGCAACGACCGCTTCGCGCCGAACCCGGACGCCGCCGTGCACGCGTTCTGCCACTGCGTCGAAGGACGCTGGCACCAGATGAGCGTGATCCTGTCGGCGGCCGCGAGCCTCGACTGGCTCGCGCGTGCGCACGGCACGACCGCCGGCGCGCTCGCTGCGCGCGCCGAACGCGCCGATCCGGCCCGCGCGCCACTGTTCCTGCCGTATCTCGGCGGCGAGCGCACGCCGCACAACGACGCGCATGCGCGCGGCGTGTTCTTCGGACTGTCGAACGAACACGATGCGGACGATCTCGCGTATGCGGTGATGGAAGGCGTCGCGTTCGCGATGGCCGACGGCTACGACGCGCTGCGCGCGGCCGGCACGACGCTCGACGCGGTGTCGTTCATCGGCGGCGGCTCGAAGAGCGCGTTCTGGGCGCGGCTGTGCGCGAATGCGACCGGGCTCGCGATGCAGCGCCATGCGGACGGCGCGGTCGGCGCGGCACTCGGCGCCGCGCGGCTCGCGCGGCTGGCGGCGACGAACGACACGCTGGAGGAGGTCTGCGTCGCGCCGCCCGTCACGGAGACGGTCGCGCCCGATGCCGCGTCGGTCGATCTGCTGGCGGGGCGGCTCGCGCGCTACCGGCGGTTGTATCGCGCGCTGCGGGACGAGTTCGCGGCGGCCGACTGAACGCCCGCGCGATCGCGCTTGACCCGGCCCTTGGGATCGCCTTTATGCTGGGCGCAACGAATCGACAGCAAAGAGGTGACGGATGGGTACCGCCACACCCGGCTTGAACGCGTCGGCCGCCGCCGCGCGGCTCGGCGTCTCGATCAAGGCGCTGCGGCTGTACGAGCGGCACGGCCTCGTCACGCCGGCGCGCACGCCGGCCGGATACCGCACGTACGGCGCGGACGATCTCGCCCGCGCCGCCGACATCGCGGCACTGCGCAAGCTCGGCCTCACGCTCGCGCAGGTCGCGAGCGTGCTCGACGGCGACGCGCGCGGTCTCGACGCAGCGCTGGCCGCCCACGAAGCGGCGCTCGATCACGGGATTCACGATTTCGTCAGCAAGCTCGACCGCGTGCGCGCGATGCGCGCCGGCCTGGCACGCGGGCGGATGCCGGCGGACGGCGAACTCACGCGGCTGCTCGACCCGGGCAGCGCCGGCGTCGCGTTCAGCCTGCCGTGGCCGTGGGGCGGCGAGTGGTTCGAGTGTCGCGATATCCGGCCGCTGAACTACATCATCGGTTCGCTGGGGAGCGGCAAGACGCGGCTCGCGCTTCGGCTGGCGGAGGCGCTGCCTGGCGCCGTGTTCGTCGGCCTCGATCGGCTGGACGACGATTGTGCGACGGCATCCGACGCATTGCGCGCCGATCCGGAATTGAAGTCGCGCGTCGATCGCACGTCGGCGTTGCTCGCCGCCAAAGGCGCAACGCCGTCGCCAGCACTGACGGCACTCCTCGTCAGCCTCGAAGCGCAAGGCCCGCGTGCGCAGATCGTCGACATGATCGAACAGGGCCTCGACCGGGCCACGCAACTGGCGTTGATCGCTCATCTGCGCGAATCCGCAGCCGCCGGCATGCGGCCGCTGTTCCTGCTGACGCGCTCGTCGGCGATCCTCGATCTGGCGGCGGTCGGCCCCGACGAAACCATCCTGCTGTGCCCGGCCAATCACAGCCCGCCCGCACGCGTCGCGCCTTACCCGGGCGCACCCGGGTATGAAGCCGTGGCCACGTGCCTGGCGGCGCCCGAGGTCCGCGAGCGGATCGCACGGCGGCCGATGACGGCGTGAGCCGCCGTCAAGGTTCCAGCCGCCCCATCCTGCGCGCCATCGCCGGGCTCACCGCATGCACGGGATCGAAGCCGAAGAATTCGAGCACGTGCCGCGCGACGTCGTCGCGATCGTTGTCCGCGCAGATCATGTGATAGCTGTTCTCCAGCACGATCCCGCGCGCGTCGGGCAGCTTCTCCAGCAGGAAGTCGGCCGAGCGCAGGCTCGTCAGCTCGTCCTCGCGCGCATGCAGCACGAGCGTCGGGCACCGCGTGCCGGCCGCGGCGTCGAGCGCCCAGTCGCGCATCCGGTCCACCTGCCGCACGCACGCGAGCGGCACCCACGCATAGTGGAAACTGTCCTGCCGCTCGAACTTCTTCTTCACGATCGCGCGGATCGTCGCGTTCTTGATGCCGAACGGATCGCCTTCCTCCACGCGCATTCGCTCGGCAACACCCGGCACGCGGTACAGCACGTGCCGCAGCGACCGGTACCACGGCGTCGACCAGCCGTCGATGAACATCGGCGTCGCCAGCAGCGCGAGCCGGCCGCGCGCATGCTGCACGCGATGACACAGCAGCAGCGCGACGAGCGCGCCCATGCACATCCCCGCGACGTGCAGCGTGTCGTACTCGCGCGCCAGCGCGCGGTATTGTTCGGTCACCGCATCGAGCCACGCCTCCGCCCGCACGCCGACCAGATCCTCCGGGCGCGTGCCGTGCCCCGGCAGCGTGATCATGTGCGTGTCGCCACCCGCGCGCCGCATCGCCTTGTGCAGCGAACCGAGATCGTATTGCGTGCCGCCGAGCCCGTGGATCAGCAGCACGCCCGTGCGGCCCGTCATGACGCGTACCCGCTCATTCGTCCGCCGGCCACACGCGCTCGAGCTGCCACACGCCCGCCACCACCGTCACGTCGACGTTCGAATCCAGCAGCGGCGCACCGTGGTCGGTGATCGTCCGCGTGCCGCCGTCGCGCAGCACGATACGCAGCGACAGCGACGCGCGGTCCTCGCCCGCGATCTCCGCATTCCAGTAGTCGCGCAGCGCGTCGCGATCGCCCGGCTGCACGCGTTCGAGCACGAGCGGCACGCTCGCGATCTGCGCGGCGTCGACGCCGACGCCGAACACGCGCTCGACGTCGCCACTCCACTCGATGCGGCCCGACTCGGGATCGAGCACGTACGCGATCTGGCCGGCGCTCGCGAGCGCGAGCTCCATGTTGTTCTGCAGGACGGCCGCATGCTCGTGGACGCGCTCGCGCGTCGTCTTCAGCGTGCTGACCGTCAGCACCAGCAGCGACGCGACCGCCAGATAGAGCTGCGCTTCGAGCAGCGCGCTGCCGTAATGCGCGTGAAGCGACGCGAACGGGCCGTCGCCTTGTGCGGTCTGCTCGATCACGATCAGCGCGAGCACCAGCACCGACGACGACCCCGCCCGGCCGCCGAGCAGCAGCGTCACCGCGACCGTCAGGAACAACGGGACATACGTGAGCGCGAAGCCGGCGCCCGTGCCGAATTTCCGCGACGTATCGCCGTCGAAGATCACGAGCGCGACGGCCGCGAGCAGCACGAACGCGACGATGCCGAGCACCAGGTCGAAGCGCTCGTGGTCGCCCGAACGGTGCGCGCGAAAGCGCGACCACGACGCGAGCACCGGCGTGACCAGCAGCACGCCGACGAAATCGGATGCGGCCCACACCGACCACACGTCGAAGAACGGCGCGCCCTTGAGCGTCGTGTACCACGCCGCGCCGCCGATCGCGCCGACGACGCCCGCGATCATCCCGGCGAGGATCACCGAGCGCAGGAAATACAGCCCTTCGAGCGAAAAGCGCACGCGCTGCACGAGCCAGACCGCGAGCGCGGCCGCGCCGACCTCGTCGACCGTGAACAGCACCGCGTTGACGAGGCTGCCGTGCTCGATGGCGGTCAGCGCGAGCTGCCCGACCAGGAACGCGCCGGCCAGCGTCAGCCAGTCGCGCATCGGCCGCAGCATGAATGCGCCGACCGTCACGCCGGCCGGCAGCCAGATGTAGCCCGTCAGCCGGACGGGGCCGTTGAATTCGTGCGAGATGTAGCCGGTCGCGAGATACAGCGCCGCCCAGAGCAGCGCGGCGACGAGCCCCGGCCGCGATCGTTTGGTGTCCATCGAGAATCCCTGTGTATTGCGCCGTGCGTGCGAGCGATGTGCGAATGATAGGCGGGCGGGTTGAACGGCGGAATACCGGACGGCGGCAGCACGTTCGGGGCACCGGCGCGCGCCCGCAAGCTGGCGAGTGTGACCGGCAAGGTATCGGAAAAGTTCGCCGCTTGCCGGGCGCTATCGGGACACGTCTGCAAGCCATCTTGTCCGGATGGCCAAAATCGCGCGCGGCCGGTCATTCGGCCCTGCGATGAAAGGCAGTCGAAAGCATTCGTTTCGGCGTATCGTCCAGCTCTCTTGCCAGCACTCGACATGACCGCACACGATGAAAACAGTACCGGCCCGGCCGATATCGGCCCCTTCGACACCATGAGCCGATTTCGCATCACGTACGACGGGCCCACGCTCGATTCGTCCGAGATGGACGTACGCGAACTCGCGCCCGCGCTGCTGGCATTCGGCGATTTGCTCGACGCGTCGACGCGCGCACTGTGCGGCGGTCAGGTCCGGCCGCAGGTGAACGTGCGCGGCAGCTTCAAGACCGGCAGCTTCGGCATCGATTTCACGCTCGCGACCTCGCTGCTCGGCCGCATGCGCGACATGCTGAGCGGCAGCGAAGGCACGGCGCTCGCCAATGCGGTGACGATCCTGACCGCGCTCGGCATCGCCGCGCCCAGGGCGAGGAAGGGGCTTTTCGCCGTCCTCAAATGGCTGCGTGGGCGCGAGATCACGCACGTGCGGATGCAGAACAACACCGCGGTGCTGGACGTCGACGGCGACGAACTGGAAATCGACCTACCCGTCCTCACGCTGCTGAGTGACGTCCGCGTTCGCCAAGCCATCGCGCAAGTGCTTGCGCCGCTCGCTCGCGAAGGCATCGAGATTTTCGCTGCCGGCACCGATACCGAGGTATACGAGACGGTCGCCCACAACGAGATCGCATGGTTTCACGCGCCGGAGCCAACCGATTCGCTCCTGCTCGACGAGCATCGCAAGATGGCATTCTCGATCGTGTCGCTCGCGTTCAAGGACGACAACAAGTGGCGCCTGTACGACGGCACGTCGACGATTCACGCGACGATCACCGATGCCGGCTTCCTGTCGCGCGTGAACAACAGCCAGATCAGTTTCAGCAAGGGAGACGTGCTCTTGTGCAATGTCCGTATGCAGCAGTGGCAAACTTCGGACGGGGCAAAAACCGAATACGAGGTCACGGATGTCCTCGAACATCGCCCGGCCGGCCTGCAAATTCGGTTGCCGGGCATGTGATCCGCACCAAAGCCTCGCGCCCGACGCAACCTCTCATCACTGATGAAACCCGCGATCCATCTGCGTGCTGCCTCCCAGGAAGATCTCCCGTTCCTGCTGACGCTCCGTCGACTCACGATGACCGAGCATCTGCAGCGCGTCGGCGCGCCGACCGACGATGAAGCGCACGACCGCCGCATCCGCGCGAACTTCGACGACGCGATGATCGTCTGTGAAGGCGCCGATGCCATTGGCCTGCTGAAGGTGACACGCGCCGCCAGCGAATGGCACGTCCATCAGATCCAGATTCTCCCCGCGCGCCAGGGCCAGGGAATCGGCGAAGCCGTGCTGCACACATTGCTGACCGACGCGGCGCACGCGCGCGTGCCGGTATCGCTCAGCGTGCTGCACGGCAACCCGGCGCGGCGGCTCTACGAACGGCTCGGCTTTCGCGTCGCGTCGGACACCGACACGAGCGCGAACATGATCTGGCACGCGTGACGGCCGGCGCTCGGCGCCGCCGCATGGCCATTACTGCGTGATCTTCGCGTCCTTCAGCAGATTGCCGATCATCTGCGCACTCGCCTTCTCGGCCGCGATCGCCTGCAGTTGCTGCTGAAGCGTCGGCTTCGCGGTCTCGAAGCCCGGCACCTGCGTCGGCCGCTTCGCATCCAGCTTCACGATCGCCCGCACGCCATCGACCGGAATCGAATCCTTCGTCACCGCGCCGACCGACAGCTTCTCGAGCGCCTGCGCGACGGGCAGCGGCAATCCGGCCGTCTTGCCTTCCACCGCCGGCGTGTTGAAGCTCACCCACGGCAGCTCGCCGCCGGTATCGCGGCTCGGCGCCACGCTGTACTGGCGCGCGAGCCCGTCGAACGACTTGCCCGCTTTCAGCTCGCTCAGCACGGTCGCCGCCGCGACCGGATCCTTGACGACGATCAAACGCGGCTTGAATTCGTTCTTGCCGAGCGCGGCGACGAGTTCGTCATAGCGCGCCTTGACCTGCTCGTCGGTCACCGGCTCCGGCTTCACGTGGTCGCGCAGGTACAGCTGCACCTCGGCCGTCACCTTCGCCTGCTGCATCGCCGCCTTGACCTCGGGCTTGTCCGCGTAGTTCGCCTTTTCGGCCGCCTGCTGAACCAGCACGCGCGTGATCAGCTGATTCTTGATCGCCTGGCGGATCTGCGGCGAATCGGGCTGACCGGACGCGCGCAGCAGCGTATCGACGTCGGTCTGCGTGATCGGCGTGCCGTTGACGGTCGCGACGGTCGCCGCCGTCTGGGCGTGGACAGGGCCGCTCAGTGCGCTGGCCAGCGCAACGATCGTCAACAGGCGGTTCGGTGTCGTTTTCATTTTCATCGGGGTTGTCACTTCGAGCATAAGAAACGCGGCAGCGGCAGCCGCGCCCGTTCATCGGGCACGCCCGCGCAGCGTCCGCGGGTGCCGCTGTCATTGTGCACGGAACCGCGTTTGCGCGTCGGGAGGTTGGGGCGGCTGGCCACCGTGGTGCGGCACGCAGTGTGCCCACCGTTCATTGCATGCGCGTTGCGCAACCATCCCGAGAAAATGCGTCGATGGTCTTCACGACTTTCCGTCCGCGTCCGCAGCCGCGGCCCGAAGCGACCGCACCAGCACGTTCAGCCCGTCAGGGCGTCCACCGGTACACGGTGATGCTGTTCCCCTTCACGTTGTTCTTCATCACCACGTACTCGCCGTTCGACCGGCGGTACGCGCGGATGCTGTACATCGCATCGATCGCGCTGCTGGTGTCGACCGTCGCGGGGCTCGTGTTGACGAGCGTCGTGTCGAGCTTGCCGGTGGTGAGGTTGAACGCGTCGACGTTCGGCCACAGCGGCCCGCTGCTGCTGAACCAGTAGCCGACGAACAGGTGGTTGCCCGCCGCGTCGATCGATTTCGCGCCGCTGTGCGGCAGCGTGATCACCGGGTCCGGCTTCGTCGTATTGCCTGCGCGCCAGCCGTGATACACCTCGATGCGCGTGCCGATCGACGTCCAGTCGTTGCTGCCGAGCGCGCCCTGCGCGAGCACCATCGTGTCGCTGTCCGCGAGATACACGATGCGCGTGAGCGGCTGGATGCTGGCCGGAATGCGGGTCGCGACGCCCGGCCCCCACGACGGCTTGCCATCCGCGTCGAAGCCGGTCAGCGGGTAATGCGTGATCGCGCCGGTCTTGTCGAGGCCGGCCCACACGCCACCCTGGCTGTCGAGGCTGAAGCCGCCCGTCACGCGTTGCGTCGTGTTGAACGCGGGGCCCGGAATCGAGCCGTCCGGAATCGCGATGTAGCCGTTCGCCGCGTTGAAGTGATAGAAGTAGAAAATCGGCGGATTCTGGCCGGCCGCGACGAGGATCCGGTTCGCGCCGACCGACGTGATCATCCCGAAGTGCTCGTCGCGCTGCGTGTCGCTCATGTTGATGCGCGGATCCGACGGGTACGTGAACGGATCGACGGTATTCGCGACGAACTTGCCGCCCGCGCTGCCGCTGTAGATATGCGTGCCGCCGTAGAACAGCGCACCGTCCGTGACCGGGTCCGGCGCGGCGATGCCTTCGAAGTTCAGCGACTGCAGCGTCCAGCGCAGGTTGCCGTTGCTGCCGTACGCATGAATGTCGGTCGCGCCGTTGCGCCCGAGATCCCAGCTGCCGCCCCACGGATTGTTGAGCACATAGAGGTTGCCGCCGGTGTCCTTGCCGATCCCGACGATGCGCGTGAAGCGTTGCGGGCCGACCTGCCCCTTGATGCCCGTCGTCGTGTCGAGATAGCCGCCGCGCACGCCGAACGTGCCGGCCAGCGCAGGCTGGCCCGATATCGAATAACGCTTGATGTTCTGGTCGGGGCCTTCGTCGCCCACCAGCAGTTGCCCGGCCGCCGCATCGACATGCAGCGCCGACGGATGCGAGCCGGCCGGCATCCGGATCGTATTCAGCAGCGCGCCGGTCGGCCTGAAGCCGACGATCGAGCCGGCGCTTTTCTGCGCGACCCACACGTTGCCCGCGCCGTCCACCGCGAGCGCGCCCGGCGCCGACACGCCGATGTCCCGCTGCCACACGCCGTCGGTCGTGAATACGCGCACGCGATTGCCGTAGAAGTCGCTCGCATAGAGCAGCGAGCCGGCCGTCGCGAGCCCGGTGACGACATCGATGCGCGGCTGGTTGGTCGCCGCGCTGATCTGGATGACACGATCGCGAACCTTCGTCGCGCGGCTGTAACGCCCCACCGCGCCGCTGCCGTACGTCTTGCCGGGCTGCAGCGCGACGAACAGCGACGTTGCATTGCCGGTGATCGCGCTGCCCTGGGATTCCGAATGCGCGCCGATCGAGCCGATGCTCTTGCCATTCTGGTAGATCGCGACGCCGCCCTCATCCTCGTCCCACATCGACGCCGTGTAGATCACGCCTTCGGGGGCGACCCACATCGCGCGCGCGACGTTGCCGACGTGCGCGGCGAGCGTGCCGTACGTATTCGCGAGCCAGTCGGTGGTGTTGGCTGCATGAGCGGCGGGTGCACATGCGGCGATCGCCGCGGCAACGAGCGCGGCCTGGATGCGTTTTCTGGCGACCATGACGGATGCTCTCCTGAACAGGGTAGTCATTCACATGAGGGATCGGCCGGCCAGATGGCTTGAAGCCCGCGAGATGTAAATTCTTCCCCGAATCATCCGGCGCAGTCGGTATGACATACGGCATGCATTCGATCATGCGCAGCGCGAGAATAACGTCATATAAATCGAAAAAAATTGCGAATCGCCCCATGCTTGCGGCGAGCGCCGCCGCCCGTCAGTGAATGGTCACTTACGCGCCGGATCGGGAATGGGGAAAATCAGGCGAGCGCCTGTCGGAATATCGCCGCCGATTCGACGTCGATCGATTGAAACGGCGAATGCCATTTCGGCAACATCGGGAAAAGCCGCCGCCCCAAAACACATCGCCGGCCCGAATCCGTATCGAATCCGGGCCGGCGAATGTCATTTGCCGCGGGTTGGGCAACGCGGCGTTGCGCCGCCGCGTTGCCACGCGTCATGCCGACGTTTCCCGCACCTTCACCGCTACGCGCGCACCGTCCGAATCGTCATCGTCGCGCGGCGCGTCGAGCTGCCCTTCCCACTTCGCGACCACGGCCGCCGCGATCGAGTTGCCGACGGCGTTGGTGGCCGAACGCCCCATGTCGAGGAACATGTCGACGCCCATGATCAGCAGCAAACCGGCTTCGGGCATGTTGAACTGGTTGAGCGTCGCCGCGATCACGACCAGCGACGCGCGCGGCACGCCCGCCATCCCCTTCGACGTCACCATCAGCATCAGCAACATCGTGATCTGCGTGCCGAGCGGCAGATGGATGCCGTACACCTGCGCGATGAACAGCACCGCGAACGTGCAGTACATCATCGAGCCGTCGAGGTTGAACGAATAGCCGATCGGCAGCACGAAGCTCGAGATCTTGCGGTTCACGCCGAAGCGGTCGAGCGCGTCCAGCAGCTTCGGATACGCGGCCTCGGAGCTGGCCGTCGCGAACGACAGCAGGAACGGCTCGCGAATCAGCCGGATCAGCGTGAACGCGCGCTTGCCGAGGAACGTCACGCCGGCCAGCGTGAGCACGGCCCAGAGCAGCGCGAGCGCCAGGTAGAAGCTGGCCATGAACTTCGCGAACGTGAGCAGGATGCCGAGCCCTTCGGTCGTGATCGTCGACGCGAGCGCCGCGAACACCGCGACCGGCGCGAACCACATCACCGCCCCCGTCACCTTCAGCATCACCTGCGCGAGATCCTCGATCACCCCGGTCAGGCGCTTGCCTGCGTCGCCGAGCGCGGACAGCGCGGTGCCGAAGAAGATCGAGAACACGACGATCTGCAGGATTTCGTTGTTCGCCATCGCCTCGGCGATCGACTTCGGCACCAGGTGCACCACGAAATCCTTCAGCGTGAACGCGCCCGTCTTCAGGTTGAGCGCCGCATCGGACGGCGGCAGCGGCAGGCTCAGGTGGCTGCCCGGCTGCAGGAGCGTCGCGGTCAGCAGGCCGAGCAGCAGCGACGTGAACGACGCGATGAAGAACCAGCCGAACGCCTTGACGCCCACGCGGCCCACCGCGCTGCCGTCGCCCATCTGCGCGATGCCGACGGTCAGCGTCGCGAACACCAGCGGCGCGATGATCATCTTGATCAGGCGCAGGAACACATCGGACAGCAACGACACGTACCCGGCGACCTCCTTCGCCATCTTCGGGTCGGGAAACGCGCTATGGCAGGCGTAACCCACGGCGATGCCAAGAATCATCGCGACAACGATGTACCTGGTAATGTTGTGCTTCTTTTTCATTAGTGATCCAAATTACAAAGCGTATGTTGCTAACGGCTGGCCCATCATTCGCGTCCGGCTGCGAATCGAAACCTGTGTCTCCAAGCGGGCGACCCTGTCCGGTTCGGGCGGTCGCCCGGGCGGACAAGGGGGGGCATTCTAACGCAAATGGTCGGCCGGCTTTCAAATCTGAAAGCGCCGCGGGTTGATTTGCGTCCTGATGTCGTCGGGAAAGGGCGGGTGTCGCGGTCCGGCTCGCTTCCGGTGCGGCCGGATGCCGGGGAATTTCAGCGGATCGGATAGCGCGCGGCTTGCCGGAAGGCCGCGGCGAACGTGTCGACGCGATGCGCGCCGGTGGCGTCGGGCGTCAGGTAACCAGCACGTAGGTGCGGAAGAAATCGCCGAGCGCGGCGGCCGTCTGTTTCATGTCGACGGACGTGCCGAGGCTGCGGTCGAGCCACAGGCCGTTGAACAGCGCGAAGACGATGTTCGTCGCACCGGCAGGATCCAGCGATGGCCGGACCCAGCCTTCGGCCTGGCCGCGCGCCAGCAGCGCCGCAAGATCCGCGCGCATCTTCCGGTCGAGCCCGACGATATCGGGGCGGCGTTCGGCATCGCGCGCCAGTTCGAGCCAGCTGTCGACACCGAGGCCGTCATCGCCTTGCGCCATCATCCCGGCCAGCTCGTCGGCCGTGATGCCGGCCAGCCCAAGCAGGCCGTCCCTGCTGAGGATGCGGTTGAAGTCCCGCGTATAACGCTCGACCTCGACCGCGATGATCGCGTCGATCATCTCGCGCTTGTCGGCGAAATACCGGAACACCGCGCCCGCGCTCATGTCGGCCGCCGCACAGATATCTTCCGTGCGCGCGCCGTGGAACCCCTTGGCCTTGAAGACCCGGGCGGCCGCGGTCAGGATCTGCTCGCGGCGCTGCTGATGAAGGTTTTCGTTCCGTGTACGCGCCATGCTTCCCGAAATAACCGGACTAAATCGTCGCATTATAGGGAAGGCATCGACCCGAATCAAATCCGGCGCCATCGTTGCAATCGAAATCGCGGTCGCGGGAGATCGTCACGCACCGGGCGACACGATCCAGCGATCACGACAGATTCTCACAAAGATGCGCAGACCTCGACACTACGGCACGTAAACGATCTGTAATATTTGGAAATGATTCGCATTGGCGCCGTGCACCGACGTCGATGCGCAATCCCGGGCCGGAAACGCGGCACCGCGTTCGCGCCATGGCTTCCATCAGGTCGAGTCCGGCATTTCATCAGTATTCCTCTGAAATGACGGATCGGTAAAAAAGCGGCATCGTGATGAACATTCTGTACACCAACTTCCACGGCGATTACGGCGGCGGCCAGGACACCTACGTCCGCGATCTCGCCGTCGCGATGAGCCGCCATCACCGCGTGACCGTGGCGTCGCCGGAAGGCAGCCGCCTGTCGCGACTGTTGAAGGACAGTCCCGACGTGGCGATCTTCGACATGGAGTTCAAGCCGCGCTGGAACCGGCTGTGCCGGGAGATTCTCCGGCTGCGCCGGCGGATCGCCGCCGAGCGCTTCGACGTGATCCATGTGAACGGGGCCGCCGATCACAGGCAGGTGATGCTGGCGCTGCTCGGCTGCCGGTATCGGCCCGCGATCGTGCTGACCAAGCACAACACCTATCGCGCCGACAGCCTCGGCAACGTGCTGCGTGCGCGGCTGGCCACCGACCACACGATCGCGGTCAGCGACTACGTCGCCAGCATGCTCGCGCTGCGCTCGCCGTACGGCAACGTCACGGTGGTCAAGCACGGCGTGCGCCGGCCGGCCGCCGAACGACTGGCCGGCGACGAGATCCGCCGCCGCAAGATCGCGCTGTTCGGCGCGTCCGGCGCGGAGGCGATCGTGCTCGGCAGCAGCGCCGGCACCACGCCCGAAAAAGGCTGGATGGACCTGATCGCGGCGCTGGGCCGCCTGCCGGAAGCCGAGCGCGAGCGGTTTCGCGTGCTGCTGATCGGCGCGGAGCCGTCCGGCGAGCAGCGCGAACAGCTCGCGCGGCACGGCATGGCGTCGCGCACCGCGTTCACCGGACGGCTCGACGACGTGTGGGCGCCGTTCTCGATCATCGACGTGTCGTTCGTGCTGTCGTACCACGAGAGCCTGTCGTATGCGTGCCGCGAAGCGATGTCGCTCGGCTGCCCGGCGATCGTGACGCGCGTGGGCGGGCTGCCCGAGAACGTCGAGCCGGGCGTGGACGGCTGGGTCGTCCCGCCGCGCGAGCCCGCGGCGATCGAAGCGATCCTGCGCGCGATCGTGCAGGAACCCGGCTGCGTCCGCGCGATGGGGCGCAGCGCGCGGCTGAAAGGCAAGCGCGAATTTTCGTTCGACGCGTTCGTCGACGCGACCTTGTCCGTCTATCAGAAGTCGATTCGACACAACCCGTACCGCTGGGTGACTTCCTTGAGATCCACGAAATGGCATTGAATATCTGGAAGAAGTACTGGGACCTGCGCACGCAGGAATGTCCGTGTGACGTGCACTTCGTCGAATGGCTGGAATCCGTGCACCTCAAGGGCATCCGCATCTATCACTTCGGCACCGGCGGCCACCACCATGTCGGCATCGAATGCGCGCGGCCGCACCTGAACAACACCGTCTTCGGCGTGACGGCATCGCCGAAGGAATACAAGTCGTATGTCGATCTCGTCACGCGGCAACCGGAGGTGAGCAAGACCTACCTCGCGTATTTCGGCGACATCTATACGAGCCATTCGCGCCTGCTGCCGACGTTCGACGTCGTCACGCTGTTCCATCTGTGCGAATTCCGCGACGAAGCGAACAGCCGCTACGGCGCGAAGACCGACGAAGAAGTGCTCGACCTGTTCGCGCGCCATACCGCGCCCAACGGCCATCTGTTGTTCTACACGGGATCGTCGGCGTATCGAAAGGCTGAACCGATCATCGCGCGGTGGGCCGCCAATGCCGATTTCGTCGAGGCCGGCGACTTCAAGACCCTGCGGATTTTCCGCAAGGCCGCGTAATCCCGCTTTCCTGCGACCCGCCGATGCTTGCGCGCACCCCACGCTATCCGATCCTGATGTATCACCAGATCCGCCCGCTGCCGCCGCCGACCGACCGGCTGCGCAGCCTGAGCGTCGCGCCCGACGCGTTCCGCCGCCAGATGACGCTGTTCCGGCGGCTCGGCTACCGCGGCCTGAGCGTGCGCGAACTGCAGCCGTACCTGCGCGGGGAGCGGCAGGGCAAGGTCTTCGGCATTTCGTTCGACGACGGCTTTCTCAACGTGCTGACGCATGCGATGCCCGTGCTGGACGCGCTCGGGTTCACCGCGACCTGTTACTTCGTCGCCGGCCGGTTCGGCGGCGCGAACGACTGGGATGCTGGCGCGCCGACCAAGCGCTCACCGTTGATGACCTGCGAGGACATGCTCGCGTGGCGCGATCACGGCCATGAAATCGGCTCGCACACGCTCGATCACGTCGCGCTGTCGTATGTGCCGGCGCCTGTTTCGGACTTTCAGCTTACCGAATCGAAGCGGCAACTCGAAATGCTGAGCGGGCAATGTGTCGAATCGTTCTGCTATCCGTACGGCGATCTCGACGCGCGCGTGCGCGATCAAGTCATCGCTGCCGGTTACGGCAACGCAACGACGACCCGGCGCGGATGCGCCGGCGCGGCCGACGATCCGTTTCTGTTGCCGCGGATTCCGGTCGCGGGCGGAGTCGGGGCTGCGAGGCTGTGGTTCAAGTGCTGGAAGGGGCGGATAGCGGGGCGCCGATAAGTATCCAGACAGTTCGTCCGGATGAACCGGTACCACGCCGAGCCAATACCCGTCTCCTTCGATGTCACTGTCATCATCCGCACCTTGTGTGGGCCATATTCATCGTTCTGGTCAGCAATCCTTCATGCTCCGACCGCACTCGAAGCATGTCGCGAGCAAGGGACCAGGAAGCGTCCGCGGTCGGCCCATGCGCCGCCGAATCTCGGCGGCAATCATCACGTCGCACGCAGCGCGGCGACTGCAACGTGCGTGCGCCGTGTCCCGGGCAATGCGATTCAGAAGCGGTATCCGACCGACAGGAACGTCACGATCGGATTGACCCGGAATTTGCTGGTGCTCGTGACCGTGCCGACGGAGGACCGGGTGGTGAGCGTGGCGCGTGTCGATACCCACGAATACGCGACCGACGCGTTGATCGACCAGTGCGAATCGATGTTGTACGTCAGGCCGCCGTTGACGACGGGCGCGAAGGAATGACTGAGCGACACGGATGTCGGTCCCTCGAGCGCGGTCCCGACGGTCGGCGAGAAATAGATCTGGCCGGTGGAAACGGGATTGCTGAGCTTGATGTTGCTGAACCACGTGTAGGTGACGCCGGCGCCCAGATACGGCCTGAACCGTGCATTCGGCTGGCCGAAGTAGTAGTTGAAGATGATCGCCGGACTCCAGGCCCGCGCGGTCCCCAGCTCGCCGAAACCGCTGAGCGTGCCTGCGCCGTTCAAGTGCCAGGTCGGCGGAAAGCCCATGACCGTCGTCGCCGCGATATGGTCGGTCAGGAAGTACGTTGCGGTCAGTCCGAACGTATCGCCGCTTGCGATGTCCCCGCCGCTGCCGGTCATCACTTGCGACTGGCCGAGTGCATTGAGGGTCAGCGGATCCGCCGCCCCCTGCGGGGCAAAGTGGGACCAACCGGCACTGACCACCCACTGACCGGCTGATTGCGCATGCGCGCCAGAAATGGCCGCGACCAATACGATGGCTCCTGCACTGATTCGTTTCATGATTGTCTCCAGATTTTGGTGTTGGTGTTCAAGAATCGTGAAACCTGTCTTCATCGCCGTGCGCCACGCATGACTTGCGGGCTGTTCCCGCGCGTGTGACGCGCGACGCCAAAAACGTCGGGTGCTGCTTCGTCAAGCGAAATTCCCGCTCCATAGATTCGGATTCCGAATCTATTTGCTCAATTCAATGCCGAACGTTCCGGGAATCGACAATCAGTGATGTTCGGGTTCCACGGAAGTCGAAAAGGCGAACGGGAAGCGGCCCATCACCGTATTGGCCTTCGCTGTCTGCGCATGATCGCTCAGCGCCACATGCAGGGTGAGCCCGCGCGACGGGTCGTCCACCATGCTCACCCGCGCACCCTCGACGCCGGCATCCTTCAGCGCGGAGACCAGCGCGTCGAACGTCTCCCATCGTTTGAGTTCGGGCTTGAAGATCTTGCCGACCGCCGTGAGCGGCATCGCATCGACGATATGAATCCGCTTCGGTATCGCGGCGCGCTCGCCGATCATGCTGCGTATGAACGTGTCGAGCTCCGTCTCGGTTGCCGTTGCGCCGGCTTTCAACTGCACGTACGCGACCGGCAGCTCGCCAGCATGCACGTCGGGACGTCCGATTGCCGCAGCGATTTGCACGGCCGGGTGGCGGTGCAGCGGTTCTTCGATCGTCGCCGGATCGATGTTGTGACCGCCCCGGATGATGAGCTCCTTGCGGCGGCCCGTGAGCCAGAAGTAGCCCTGGGCATCGCGTCGCGCGAGATCCCCGGTGTTGAGCCACTGCCGGCCGTCACCGAGATCGAGCCACAGGCTCTTGTTCTGATCCTCCTGAAGATAGCCCGCGAACACGTTCGGCCCGGAAATCGTCAGCACACCGACTTCGTTCTCGACGCAATCGCGCACGTAGCGGCCGGCGTCGTCGAGTATCACCGCCTTCATCATCTGGCCGGGGATGCGCAAGCCGATCGAACCGAGACGCCGTTCGCCGCCTGGCGGATTGACGCTGCTGACGCAAGCGCCCTCGGTGAGCCCGTAGCCTTCGAGGATCCGGACCCCGGTGCGATCCTGGAACGTGCGGAATACTTCCACGGGCATCGGCGCGGCACCGCACAGTCCATATTCCAGCGAGTCGATGTTCCGGCCGTCGACGGGCACGTCGAGCAACGCCGAATACAAGGTCGGCACCGCGCTGAAGAAATTGATCTTGTGGTGCTCGACGATTTCCCAGAATCGTTTGACGACGCCGTCGCCGCGATAGCCCTGTGGCGTACCCAGCACCACATGTGC
Organism: Burkholderia sp. 9777_1386; assembly: GCF_015712265.1. Lineage (NCBI taxonomy): Bacteria > Pseudomonadati > Pseudomonadota > Betaproteobacteria > Burkholderiales > Burkholderiaceae > Burkholderia > Burkholderia sp. 9777_1386. Next base: position 59,401 of record NZ_JACCQB010000020.1, read on the forward strand.
GCCGCGCGAGAACGGCACCAGGCCGGTTGCCAGCACGGCATTGACATGGAACAGCGGCAGTCCGCAGAACACGGTCTTCCCCGGGCCCATCCCGGCGCCGACGACCTGCCCGACGCTCCAGGCATTGGCCACCTCGTTGCCGTGCCGGCGAATCGCGATTTTCGGCAATCCCGTGGTGCCGCCCGTACAGAAGTAGGACGATATGTCGTCGGCTTCGAAACGCCGTGGGATCAGCAGCGAATCGCCGGATTCACGCGACATCGCACTGTCGAAATCGTGGATCGCGACGTGGCGCGGAACGGCGCCGCGCACGCCCGCGCGCCCGTGCAACCGTTTGCATTCGCGACGCTGCATCGCGCGTGCGGCAATGCGGCGCCACCCCTGCACGCGCTCGGCCAGATCGATCAGGACGAGGCTTTGCAGCGACGGCACCTCGCTCAGGACGGGCTGGATCTTCGACCAGATATCCGTTCCCGGAAAGGGCGCCAGCGTCACCAGCACCTTTGCGTTTGCGGCCTTGAGCAGCGATGCGATCGCCGGCCCCTCCAGCAACGGATTGATCGCGCACACGATCCCGGCCGCTTCGCCTCCCCAGATGACGAAATGCGTTTCCGGCAAATTCGGCAGCACGTAGGCGACCACCGCGTGGCGATTGATACCGAGGCGCGAAAACATGTTCGCGGCGCGGGTGATATCCCGCAGAAGCGCCGCATAGGTCCAGCGCAATGGCTTGCGATGATCGTCGGCGCGCAGGAAAAACGACAAGGCCGGCGCACTCGGGTCGATTGCCGCACCACGACCGATCATCTCGTAAGTGCTGGCCGGGAGGTCGGCGGGCGGCCCCTGGTTTTCGATCCGAAGCACGTCCGCTTCGGTTGCGATGGCGTTCATGCGAGCTCGTCCACGATTCGGTTGCGTTGCACACCGAGGTCGATCGCCCCGTCCCTGCTCCGGATCCGCGACTCGACCAGATCCCCGGCCTTCAGGTACTGCGGGCGCGCGGCCTGAACCTTCGTGAAAATCCGCCACTTCATGTGCTCCGGCAGCAACGCGGCAATTCGTTGCTTCGCCGGCGACGGAATGCTGAGCGCGCACCCGGACGGCGTGCCGGTTGCAAGCAAGTCACCGGCGTTCAGATCCTGAACACCCGAAAGTTCCGTGAGCGTTTCGGCCGGACCGTACACGAGGTTCCCCGTCGAATCGCTCTGCCGCACGTCCCCGTTCACGGTCAGTGTCAGCGTCAGCGCGTGCAGCCGTGCGATATCGCTGGCCTCCAGCAGGCACAGATACGGCCCGACCGGCCCGAACGTCCGATAGCTTTTCCCCTTGTAAAACTGCATTTGGGGAATCTGGATATCGCGTGCGGAATAGTCGTTGACGATCACGAGGCCCGCGACGTACTCGTGCAGGTTCTTGTCGGTGACGGCTTGCCGGGACGTGATATCGCGGCGAAGCACGAGCCCCAGTTCGATCTCGTAGTCCAGAAACCGCACATGTTGCGGCCGGATGACGTCGGAATCGGCGGCGACGATGCAGCTCGTCGCCTTCGTGAAGATCATGTTGAATGACTTCGCATCCGGATTCATGCCGGACTCGATCATGTGCTGGCGATAGTTGGCGCCCTGGCAAACGAACCGTTGATTGCGCGTGACCGGCGACAGCCACTCGACGTCCGATTCGGGAATCGTTTCTCCGTCGAGCGCGGCGAGGTCATCGATCCGATGTGCGCGCACGAATTCGCCGGTCGTCGGGTAGTCGCCCGGTATCGGCGTGATCCGGTGATGCCTCACCACGCCCCATTGGGCGCGCCCCTGATGCCGGTAGTGCAAGACGTGCAATGCCATGAAGATGCCTCGAACAGGTCTGAGTGAAGATGAAGGTCACGCAAACAGCTTCGCGAGCGTGCGCAGCTTCGCGAACGTGACGTCCGGACTGGCCCGGAGGTTTCGGATGAGCGATGCGATGCTGGCGGCGGTGATCTTCGGTTTGGTGAAGCTGCGCGGCATCCGCGGGCCCCACTGCGACATCGCTTCACGGCTGACTTCATGGATGCCCGTCGCCACGTCCGCCGTGAACATGTCCCCATCGCAATAGTGTTCGTGCTTGTCGCCCCAGGGGTCCTGCCAATAATCGAAGACCTGGCTGCCGAGAATGTGGCGACCCATTCCCCATGCGTGCGTCCATCCTTTTTCGCTCAGCACACGCTGCCCGATCCCCACGGCGTCCGCGTCCACCAGCTCGAATGCCGAGTGGCTGTAAAGCGCTGCGAACCCCTGTGCCAATGCCAGCGTATGGTGATCCGTGGGGGTCGCCCCGCGATCGAGCCGCAAGAACGCGACGGCGGGCGATCCATCCGGCAACACCTGAACGTCGCTCGGGATGAAACCGAAGTGAGACGTGTACCACGCACAAGTCGCCTGGAAATCGGCGAGTTCGAGCACGACATGACCGAGGCGAATCACTTCCGGCGCCGCCAGCGGCGCACGCTGGGTATCGTTCACGCGAACGACGGAATCGGGGGAGTTGAACGGTAACGCCGACCGGTGCGGCAGGGCGCCGGCCCGCGCTTGTCCCGCGACCGCGTCGACACGAAAACCCGACGGATCGACGAGCGTGACGCGATGGCCGCCACCGGGCCACGGCGACGGCGCCACGTCCGACGCGCCCGGCACGCCGGCAAGCTTTCGCAGCGCGTCGATGCCGTCCACTTCAAGCCCGAAGCCGACGAACCGGTTTTTTTCAGCCCGCCGGACGACGTAGCAGAACGGTGTGGCGGCCGTGCCTCGAAGGAACAAATGTTCGCCGTCACGGGATACCGTCCGCAGGCCGAAGTCGTTGAGAAATCGTTCGGCCCGTTCGAGATCGGGACGCTCGAACATCAGATAGGAAAGCGCCCGAGCCTTCGTCGTCGGCTGGGGACTCCGTGCGGGTTGTGCAGTCGTGAGCTTCATGGGGGCCTCAGGAAATCGGCTGGGCAATGTGATCGGACAGCGACGACAACGCGGTGCGCGCACCAAGCAATCGCAGGGATTCGAGAACCAGACGGGTCGAGTCGGCGACCGGGCCTTCGTGCAGGACCGTTTTGTCCGGCCGAATCACGGCCGCCCAGCCAAACCGCACGACACCCGGCATGAACGTACCGTCCAGGTCCTCCCATCCGTCATCCTCGATGCGATGAAGGCGCTGCCCGCGGTGCATCACCTGCACCACGACGCCGCCCGCCGCAATAAACGCGGCTCGCGCGCCGGCGTCGAGTTCGACGCCTGGATCCCGTCCGAATCCGATCAGCGCGAGACCACTCCCGAACACGTCGTCGCTCAGGCGGATCGCCCCATCGTGCCTGCGCAGCCATCCCTGCGGCAGGGCCGCGCCGCGCACGAGCCGCGTGGACGAATGGCCAGGGACGAACAGACCGCTCCGGAACGCATTCTTCGGCTTGATCCCGAGTTCGTCGAAATGATTCCGTAGCGGTGGAACGAGCCGCGTCAATCGCATCAGACCATGCGTGAACAACGCAATCCCGGCGTTTCGCGGCATCACGAGCTTGCCCATGAATTTCGCGACGCCGATCATCGCCTTGGCGTGCGGTCGTCGCTCCCGATCGTAGGAATCCAGAATTTGCGGGGTTGCGTGGCCTTTGACGACCCACGCCAGTTTCCAGCCGAGATTCGCGGCATCGCGCAGGCCGGCGACGAGCCCCTGGCCAACGAACGGCGGCGTGATATGGGCGGCGTCGCCCGCGAGAAAAACGCGCCCTTTGCTGAACGTCGTGACGGTTCGGGCATGAAAACGGTACACGGCCTTGCGTTCGATCACCATGTCCTCGATGCCGCCCCACGGCGCGAGCAGTTCGCGGATGCGTTCGTCGGATTCCATCTCTTCGCGCGTCTCGTCGGGATGGAGCATGAACTCCCAACGCTCGCGCCCCCCGGGTGCGGTCATATGAGGCGTCGGTCGCCGGTGGTCACAGATGAATTCGACGTGGTCGATGGGTCGGCGCACGTTTCGCGCGTCGACGATCAACCAGTCCTCCGCGAACGTCTTGCCCTTGAAATCCTGTCCGATCAGCTGGCGCACGATCGAGCTGGCGCCGTCGGCACCGACGACGTAGCGGGCGCGCACGACGTGCCGTGCGCCCGGCCCGCTGTCGAGCGTGGCGGCGACGTGGTCGGCGTGCTCGTCGAGCGAGACGAGCGTCACACCGAGCGCCATTCGGGCCGTGCGGTGCGCGGCCAGTCGGGCACGCAAGCATCGCTCCAGGTCCGGTTGATAGAACGTCACGAGCTTCGGATGGCCATCGATGCTCCCCAGCGTATTGATGCGCCCGAACTCGCCGAACCAGGGCGAGCGCATCCGGACGTACGGAATCGCCACCGTATCGAGGTCGGCTTCGTTCACCCCGACGTACTGCAGGATGCGAAGCGCGTCGTTGTCGAGCGCGATCGCACGCGGCGCCATGAAGATCTCCGCCGCCCTGTCGACGACGAGCACGCGCACGCCGTCCCGGCCGAGAAGCGCACCGATCGCCGCGCCGACGGGACCGCAGCCCACCACGAGCACGTCTACCTCCGACGGCAAGTCGCGGCCGCCGGCACAGTTCGCGTTGTCGTTGCCTTCATGGACGCCCGGCTCGCACGTCAGTTTTGTCTCCACCACCGTTCCGTCTCCCATTCTCGGGACTGGCCACTGCCGGCCGCCTTGATGACATTAAAGTCATAACTGATAACTTTGTCAATTTTGATGTTCGAACGTATACTCGAACACCGAAACCATGCGCACGCCGATGCCCAACACTTCTTCCCGTCGCACCAGAACACCGTCGCCGGCCGTCTCGAACGGGCAAGCGCCGTCGAGCCCCGAGGTTCGCGAGCCGCGGGGCGCGCGCCGCAAGCGCGAGACGCGCGCGCGCCTGCTGGATGCCGCCTTTGTACTCATGGCGCAAAAGGGGATGGAAGGCGTCGCGATCAATGAAATTACGGAAGCCGCGGACGTGGGTTTCGGGTCGTTCTACAACCACTTCGAATCGAAAGAGGCGATTCATGCCGCGGTGTTGGAAATCGTGTTCGAGGAGTTCGCGGATACCCTGGACCGCATCGCAGGCGGCCTCACCGACCCGGCCGAGATCATTTCCGTGTCGCTGCGCCATACATTGCTGCGAGCCAGAAGCGAGCCGGTCTGGGGACAATTTCTCCTGCGCGAGGGGTTGTCCATGCGAGCGCTCAGCCGCGGCCTCGGACCGCGGTTGTTGAGGGATATTCAGAAAGGCATCCTCGCGGGGAGGTTCTCGGCAAGCGACCCGCTGATGAGCGTGATCACGGTCGGGGGCGCGGTACTGACCGCCATTGCGATCGAGCTCCGATTCGATGCGGACGAGAAGCCGGTTACCGACATGTTGAACATGATCGGGTACAGTCAGAACGGCTTTGCCGAGCGGGCAGCTTCATCCCTGTTGCAGACCTTGGGTGTGCCGCGAACTGAAGCGATAGAGATCGCGAATCGCCAGTTGCCGCCCGCCGTGACGTCTGCGCCCAACGAATCGCAAGAACGTTAGCGGTGCATCGTTCGGCTGTGATGGGCAGAACCTTGGCGGGTACTCGCGTCGCGCTGACGACCGCCGTCACGCCCTCCCACGCCCCCGTACCGGCAATCGTCAATTTAACTGTACCGGTACTGTACAGAAAACCGTCGCTACACTGACTCCATCCCAGCCTCGAACCGAATGGAGAATCCGCGATGGAATTCCTCACCCTCAGCGCGCTGCCCGCCGGCATGCTGTTCGCGCTCGTCACGACGATCACGCCCGGCCCGAACAACACGATGCTGCTCGCGTCCGGCGTCAACTTCGGTTTTCGTCGCACGATGCCGCACCTGTTCGGCATCAGCATCGGCGTCGCGATCCTGATGCTCTGCGTCGGCTTCGGCCTCGGCGAAGCGTTCAAGCGCCTGCCGCTGCTGTACACGCTCCTCGAAGTGGCGAGCGTCGCCTATCTGCTGTACCTCGCGTGGCGCATCGGCACGTCGGGCGAAGTGAAGGCGCACGGCGCCAAATCGCGGCCGATGACGTTCATCGAAGCCGCCGCGTTCCAGTGGGTCAACCCGAAGGCGTGGATGATGGTGCTGACCGCCGCGACGACGATCCGCCTGTCCGCCGACTATGGAATGAATGCCGCATGGATGGCCATCCTGTTCATCCTGATCGGCTTCCCGTGCATCAGCCTGTGGGCCGCGTTCGGCCTCGGCCTGCGCCGCTTCCTGTCGAATCCCCGCGCGCTGCGCATCTTCAACGTGACGATGGCCGTGCTGCTGATCCTGTCGCTGTACCCGCTCGTCGCCCATCTGCTGCCGCAGTAAGCGCTCACGAGCGCCCGTTGAGCTTCAGGTGATGCAGGCGTACCCTTTCGGTACGGGCGCGTGCAACCGCTTCGGCGGTTGCACCGCTGCTCTGCATGGAGATTGCCGATGAAGCCAATGCTCAGAGCGGGCGAGCACATCGAGGGTATGCACTGGATCGCCGAGTATCACCCGCTCACGCACGATATCCGCGTGCTGCGCGAGAACATCGAAGTCGGCACTTACTGCGCGCCGCCGACGCTGTTCGGCGACGAGGCGGGAATGGGCGCCGCGAACCATGACGATCATCGCGGCCGGGAAGCCGCGCTGCGCGCGTATCTGCGCAACTTCGTCAAGGAGCACGACGCGGAGGAGTAACGGTGCGACGGCCGCAATGTCGACGGGCCGCGAAGGCGGCCCGGTCTGTCGTCGTGCGCCGGTCGATCTGCTCTCGCCCGGCCTGAATCCATCACGCGCCGGGCCGATGCAACGCACCGGCCCGCGCGCCGCTCAATGTCCGAGCGACTCGATCTTGCCCGCCGGCTGCGCCACGCCATGCGGGCGCGCCATCTGCTTGATCAGCAGCGCGACACACGCGAGCACGCCCGCGACGGCGATCGTCGCGAACACCCCCGCGAACGAGAAGTGCCGGCGCGTCAGCTCGGCGACGAGGAACGACCCCGCGATCCCGCCGAAACGGCCGACGCCGAGCATCCACGCGACACCCGTGCCGCGCCCTTCGGTCGGATAGAACGCGGCGGCCAGCGCCGGCATCGACGACTGCGCGGTGTTCATCAGCACGCCGGCCACGAACACGACCAGCACCAGCAGCCCGACGTTGCCGGCCGCCTGCCCGATCGCATACACGCTCACCGCCGTCAGCGCGTAGCACACGGCGATCACGCGGTTCGCGTTGAAGCGGTCCATCAGCACGCCGCACAGCACGGCGCCCACGCCGCCGAGCGGGAACAGCGCCGAGATCAGCGTCGCGCTCTTCGGCGTCAGGCCCGCATCCTTCAGCAGGATCGGCATCCAGTTGATCGACGCGTAGAAGATCACGAGGCCCATGAAGTACGCGAGCCACAGCATCACCGAGCCGACGATGTACGAGCGCGACAGCACGACGCCGAGGCCCTTGCCGCCGGTCTGCGGTGCGGCTTCGGTCAATGCGAACGAGCCGGCGTTCAACGCGTCGCGCGAGATGCGTGCGAGCGTGGCGCGGATCTTGTCGACGGACTGACCGGTCGCGACCATGAAACGCACCGATTCCGGCATCTTCAGCAGCAACAGCACGCCGAGCAGCAGCGGCGTCACGCCGCCGAGCACCAGCACGCTGCGCCAGCCGAAATGCGGAATCATCCACGCGGCCAGGAAGCCGCCGAACGCGGCGCCGAGCGGAAAGCCGCAGAACATCAGGTTGATCACGGTCGCGCGGCGCTTGTCCGGGCAGAATTCGCCCATCATCGTGACCGCGTTCGGCATCGCGGCGCCGAGCCCGACGCCGGTGATGAAGCGCAGGATGGTCAGGTGTCCGATCGTGTTCGAGAACGCGGACATCAGGCACGCGACGCCGAACAGGAACACCGAGCCGAGCAGCAGCGAGCGGCGGCCGAGCCGGTCGGACAGCGGGCCCGACACGAGCGCGCCGCACGCGAGGCCGAACAGCGCGGCGCTCAACACGGGCGCGAGATCGGGCTTGGTGAGGTTCCATTCGCCGAGCAGCGACGGCGCGATGAAGCCGATCGCGGCCGTATCGAAGCCGTCGAGCAGCACGATCACGAAACACATGAGGAACACGAGCCATTGAAAGCCGCCGAACGGCTGCTCGTTGATGAAGGTCTGGACATCGACCACGGGTGCGCGATTCATCGCTAGTCTCCTTGTCGGCCGGCGTGGGCGCGTCTGCGCTTGCGCCGGTCCCATGCAACATTGATATATGCAAGAAGCGCGGCCTCGTGGCCGCGCCTTTCCTTCGTTCACGCACCGATTCGCTGCCGGTGCGCTCTTCATCGACGACTGCCCGCCAGCCTCGGTGGGCCGCCCGATCAGATCATCGCCGGCACTTAACCGGCCGCATCCTGTTCCTTGAAGATCTTGTCCGCGAGATGGAACGCGGAATTCGCGGCCGGCACGCCGCAATAGATCGCGGTCTGCAGCAGCACTTCCTTGATCTCGTCGCGCGTCACGCCGTTGTTGCGCGCGGCGCGCAGGTGCAGCGCCAGTTCCTCGCCGCGATTCAGCGCGACCATCATCGCGATGGTCAGCAGGCTGCGTGTATGGCGCGGCAGCCCGTCGCGGGTCCAAATCTCGCCCCATGCATAGCGCGTGATCAGGTTCTGGAATTCGTCGGTCACCTCGGTGCGGTTCTCGATCGAACGGTCGACGTGCGCGTCGCCGAGCACCGCGCGACGCACCTTCATCCCTGCTTCATAACGTTCCTGGTCATCCATCGCCGGTGCCTCACGCAGTCAGGAAATCGAGCAGCGCGCGGTTGAACCCGCCGGTGCACTCGATGTTCGAAATGTGCGCGGCGTCGAATTCGACGTGCAGCGCACCGGGAATCGCGGCGGCCAGCGCGCGGCCCTGGTCGGGCGGCGTCGACATGTCCTTCGCGCCGGTCACGACGAGCACCGGCAACGCGATGCCCTTCACTTCCTCGCGCAGGTCGGCCGCGTTCAGCGCGTCGCAGTTCGCCGCATAGCCGTCCTTGTCGGTATGCACGAAAGTGTCGCGGATCGCATCGAACAGACGCGGCTCGCGTTCGACGAATGCGTCGGTGAACCAGCGCGGCAGCACGGCGTCGGCGAGCGCGGCCATGCCTTCGGCGCGCGCCTTCTGCGCACGCGGCCCCCACACTTCCGGCGAGCCGATCTTCGCGGCGGTATTCGACAGCACCGCGCGCACGATGCGCGACGGGTAGCGCGCGGCGAGCGCGGCGCCCGTCAGCCCGCCCATCGAGATGCCGCAGAAATGCGCGCAGTCGATGCCGACGTGGTCGAGCAGGCCGATCACGTCGCCCGCCAGTTGCTCGATCGTGTACGAACCGGACGGCGCGTCGGAATGGCCGTGGCCGCGCGTGTCGTAGCGCAGGATGTTGAAGTGCTGCGTGAGCGGGCGGATCTGCGGGGCCCACATCTGCAGGTCGGCGCCGAGCGAATTCGAGAAGACGAGCCACGGCGCGTCGTCGCGCGCGGCACGGTCGATCCGGTAATGCAGTTTCACGCCGTTGACAGTGGCGAAAGGCATCTCAAGGTTCTCCTGGTTAGTGCGCGCCCGCATGCAGCGCGAGCACGGCGTCGACATAGGCATGCGCCTCGCCGACGTAATGTGCGGGATCGAGCAGCCGCGCGAGCGCGTCGCGCGACAGGTGGGCCGACACGGTCGCATCGGCGGCGAGCACGTCGAACAGCGTCGCGCCCGTGCGCACGGCTTCCTTCGACGCGTGCTCGACGACGTGATGCGCATCGAGCCGGCCGATGCGGTCGCCGAGCGCGAGCATCACGGCTTCGCCGAGGATCAGCCCGTGCGTGAGGTCGAGGTTCGCGGCGAGGCGCTCGGTGTTGACGTCGAGGCCCGCGACGATCTGCGCGATCTGTGCGAGCGCGCCGCCCGTCAGGCGGGCGAGGTCGGGCAGCGCATCCCATTCCGCCTGCCAGCCGCCGAGGGCGCGCTCGTGCTCCTGCACCATCCCCGCGAACACGGTCGCGACGAGGTTCGGCGCGCGCACGGCAGCCGTCAGCACGGCTGCGCAGCCGACCGGGTTGCGCTTGTGCGGCATCGTCGACGAGCCGCCCTTGCCGGCGGCGGCCGGTTCGCCGAGCTCGCCGACTTCGGTCTGCATCTGCAGCGACACGTCGCGCGCGATCTTGCCGAGCGTGCCGATCAGCATCCCGAAGCACGCCGCCGCTTCCGCGATGCGATCGCGCTGCGTATGCCACGGCACGGCGGGCACCGCGAGCTTGAGATCGGCCGCGAGCGCGGCGCTCACGCCGGCTGCGTGTTCGCGCAGGCTCGCGAGCGTGCCGGCCGCGCCGCCGAACTGCAGCACGAGCGCGCGTTCGCGCAACTCGGCGAAACGCGCGCGATGGCGCAGCAGCGCATCGAGCCATTGGGCGAATTTGAGGCCGAGCGTGATCGGCAGCGCCTGCTGCAGCCACGTACGGCCGATCATCGGCGTCGCGCGATGGGTGCGCGCGAGCGCCGCGAGCGACGCGCAGGCTTCGTCGAGCAGCGGATCGAGCACGTCGAGCGTGTCGCGCAACTGCAGCACGGTCGCGGTATCGATGATGTCCTGGCTCGTCGCGCCCCAGTGCACGAACTTCGCGGCCTCGGGGTCGTCGGCCTTCACTTGCGCGGTGAGCTGCTTGACGAGCGGAATCGCAAGATTGCCGCCGAGCGCCGCACCGTGCGCGAGCGCGTCGGCATCGAGCCGGCCGGCGGCGCACGCACGTTCGATCGGCGCGACCGCGGCGGCGGGAATCACCTGCTGCGCGGCCAGCGCGCGCGCAAGCGCGGCCTCGACGTCGAGCATGCGCTGGATTGTCGCGCGGGGCGACCAGATCCGGTTGAGCGGCTCGGTGCCGCAGATCAGGGAGGTCAGGCGGGCGCTGTCTTCGAGCATGGCATCAGAATGGGGAAACGGCGTGCGCCTATTGTCTACCCAAGCGTGCCGGCGTGCGCTCGAATGCGCGCCCCGGCACGCTTGCCGTTCAGGCGGCGGCCTTTTGCGTCGCGTCGATCAGCGGCACGCCGGTCAGCTTCTGCAGCTCGTCGAACGACAGGTCGGTGAAGATCTCGCTCACCGCGAGGCCGTCGGCCGTCACGTCGAGCACGGCGAGATCCGTATAGATACGGCTCACGCATTGCACGCCGGTGACCGGATACGAGCACTGCGCGACGATCTTGCTCTCGCCCTGCTTCGTCAGGTGCTCCATCATCACGAACACCTGCTTCGCGCCGATCGCGAGGTCCATCGCGCCGCCGACGGCCGGAATCGCATCGGGCGCGCCGGTATGCCAGTTCGCGAGATCGCCGTTCGCCGACACCTGGAACGCACCGAGCACGCAGTAGTCGAGGTGGCCGCCGCGCATCATCGCGAACGAATCCGAGTGGTGGAAATACGCGCCGCCGGTGAGCAGCGTCACGTGCTGCTTGCCGGCGTTGATCAGCTCGTCGTCCTCCTCGCCGGGCGCGGGCGCCGGGCCCATGCCGAGCAGGCCGTTCTCGCTGTGCAGGAAGATCTCCTTGCTCGGGTCGAGGTGGTTGGCCACCAGCGTCGGCACGCCGATGCCGAGGTTCACGTACGCGCCTTCGGGGATGTCCTGGGCGACGCGCTTGGCCATTTCATCGCGGGTCAGTCGTTTCATGTCGGTTTCTCCAGGCGGGTCAGGCGGCTTGCGACGCAGCGTGTTCGGCGGCCAGCTCGGCCGCGTGCGCGGCCTGCGGCACCTCGACGATCCGCTGGACGAAAATGCCCGGCGTCACGATGTGTTCCGGGTTCAGCGCGCCGAGCGGCACGACTTCCGACACCTGGACGATCGCGACCTTCGCGGCGCTGGCCATGATCGGCCCGAAATTGCGCGCGGTCTTGCGGTACACGAGGTTGCCCCAGCGGTCGCCCTTGTATGCCTTCACCAGCGCGAAATCGGCGTGGATCGGCGTCTCGAACACGTACGGCTTGCCGTCGATCACGCGCGTTTCCTTGCCTTCCGCGAGCTTGGTGCCGTAGCCCGTCGGCGTGAAGAACCCGCCGATGCCGGCGCCCGCCGCGCGGATGCGCTCCGCGAGGTTGCCCTGCGGCACGAGCTCCAGTTCGATCTCGCCCGCGCGGTACAGCGCGTCGAACACCTGCGAGTCGCTCTGGCGCGGGAACGAACAGATGATCTTGCGCACCTTCTTCGCCTTCAGCAGCGCCGCGAGGCCCGTCTCGCCGTTGCCCGCGTTGTTGTTGACGATCGTCAGGTCGCGCGCGCCCTGTTCGATCAGCGCGTCGATCAGCTCGGACGGCATGCCGGCCGTGCCGAAGCCGCCGATCATGATTGTCGCGCCATCGTGGACGTCGGCAACCGCCGACTGAAGCGATTCGAAAATCTTGTTGACCATGTCTCTTCCTGATGCGAACCCGCGGCTCGTGCGCGGCCTGTCGAGGGGACACGCGCGTGCCGCGTGCCGCGCCGGAGGCCTTCGTCGACCCTCGGCTTTTGTTCGCTATTCGAACTCAGATTCGATTAGCGAACGATGGGCCGATCATAGAGTCGCGCACAGCGCGTTGTCAAGGCGGGTTGCCTCGGAGGCCGTCGCATCGTCGAACGGCAAGCCGACGTAGTTTTCAGCGAGCGACTGCGCGGCGGCCCGCGAGCGCGTCACGTATTTCAACTCGGCAAACTTCAGGCGATTGACGAACGGCGAATCGTCCGGCGACGCATGCAGCATGTTCGTCATGAAGTACGAGAAGTGCTCGGCGCGCCACACGCGTTCGAGGCAAGTCGCCGAATAGCGCTCGAGCGGCGTCGCGTCGCCCGTCCGGTAGCGTGCGCCGAGCGCGCGGGACAGCGCGCGGACGTCGGCCACCGCGAGGTTCATGCCCTTCGCGCCGGTCGGCGGCACGATGTGCGCGGCGTCGCCGGCGAGGAACAGGCGGCCGTGCTGCATCGTCTCCGACACGAAGCTGCGCATCGGCGTCACGCTCTTCTGCGTGATCCGGCCCTCGGTCGGCGTCCAGCCGGTGTCGTTCGAGAAGCGCGTGTGCAGTTCGTCCCAGATCCGCGCGTCGGACCATTCGGCGAGGTCTTCATCCGGCTTGCATTGCAGGTACAGCCGCGTGACCGTCGGCGAGCGCATCGAGAACAGCGCGAAGCCGTTGTCGTGGTGTGCGTACACGAGCTCGTCGAGCGACGGCGCCGCGTCGGCGAGGATGCCGAGCCATGCGAACGGGTAGACGCGCTCGAACGTGTTCAGCCGGTCGGCCGGAATCGTCTGCCGCGCGATGCCGTGGAAGCCGTCGCAGCCGGCGATGTAGTCGCAGTCGATGCGGTCGGCGCGGCCGTCCGCATGCTTGAACGTGACGAACGGCCGCTCGCTTTCGACATCGTGCAGCGCGACGTCGCTGACTTCGAAGTGCATCTGATGACCGTGCTCGACGCCGGCCGCGATCAGGTCGCGTACGACTTCGTGCTGGCTGTAGACGGTGATCGCGCGCCCACCGGTCAGCTCGGACAGGTCGATGCGGTGACGCTGGCCGTCGAACAGCAGCTCGATGCCGTGATGTTCGAGCCCTTCGCGACGCATCCGGTCGCCGAGGCCGGCTTCGTTCAGCGTGTCGACCGTGCCCTGCTCGAGCACGCCGGCGCGGATGCGGTTCTCGCAGTATTCGCGCGAACGCGCTTCGACGAGGATGGAATCGACGCCTTGCAGGCGCAGCAGGTGGGAAAGCAGAAGGCCGGACGGACCGGCGCCGATGATCGCGACTTGGGTGCGCATTGTTCGTCTCCAGAACATTAATTCGAATCGTGGAACACATTTGAGCGCTTTCCCGACTATGCGGCAACGCGATTCAGGAGATATGTTGTATACGTTTTGAAGATACCGGCCCGGCCATGGATGCGCTCGATCTGAACCTGATTCCCTACCTCGTCGCGCTCGACGACGCGCGCAACGTGAGCCGCGCGGGCGACCTGCTCGGCGTGAGTCAGCCGCGCGTGAGCACCGCCCTCGGCCGGCTGCGCGAGTATTTCGGCGATCCGCTGTTCGTGCGCACGTCGCGCGGGATGGAGCCGACGCCGCGCGCGCTCGCGCTGCTGCCGGCCGCCCGCGACGCGCTCGCGCAGATCGAGCGCGGCCTCGTCGCGCCGCACGACTTCGACCCGGCCGCGAGCACGCATACGTTCTCGATCGCGCTGTCGGACGTCGGCGAGATCGTGTTCCTGCCGAAGCTGCTGCAGGCGTTCGCGACGCACGCGCCGCACGCGAACCTGCGTTCGGTCTCCCTCGCGCACGACGAAGTCGGACGCGGCCTCGAAGCCGGGTCGATCGATCTCGCGGTCGGCTACTTCCCCGACCTCGACGGCAACAACTTCTTCCAGCAACGGCTGTTCACGCACCGGTTCGTCTGCCTGATGCGGCGCGGTCATCCGTTCGAGCAGACGCCGCCGTTCACGGTCGAGCAGTTCCTCGCGTGCGGGCACGCGGTGGTGCGCGCCGAAGGCCGCAGCCAGGAGGTACTCGAGAAATATCTGGCGAAGCAGCGCATGCAGCGCCGCGCGGTGCTCGAAACGCCGCACTTCATGAGCCTGCCGTTCATCCTGAGCCGCACCGACCTGATCGCGACGGTGCCGCACGCGATCGGCTACGCCTATGCGGCAGAGCACGCGTTCATCGTGCCCGTCGAGCCGCCGCTCGCGTTGCCGCGCTTCGACCTGAAGCAGCACTGGCATCGCAAGTACCACAACGACCCGCGCACCGCGTGGCTGCGCGGCGTCGTCGCGTCGCTGTTCAACGACGAGCAGGACGAATGGCCGAAGTGACGAAGGGGCGCGGCGGCCCGCACGCACGACCGGCGAAAGCATGAAACAATGGCCGGATATCGGCCGCCGCAGGCGGCCTTCGATGGAGCCACTACATGGGTAAGGGAAAGAAATCCGCGCGGCCCGAGGCGGTCGCCTCCCGGCCGAGCCGTGAAGAAGCCGAAGACGCCGTCCGCGTGCTGTTGCGCTGGGCCGGCGACGATCCCGCGCGCGAAGGCCTGCTGGACACACCCGCACGCGTCGTGCGCGCGTACGAGCAGTTCTTCGCCGGCTATGCGCTCGACCCGCGCGACATCCTCGCGCGCACGTTCAGCGAAGTCGACGGCTACGACGAGATGATCGTGCTGAAGGACATCCGCTTCGAGAGCTACTGCGAGCACCACATGGTGCCGATCATCGGCCGCGCGCACGTCGCGTATCTGCCGAACCATCGCGTCGTCGGCATCTCGAAGCTCGCGCGCCTCGTCGATGCGTTCGCGAAGCGCCTGCAGATCCAGGAAAAGATGACCGTGCAGATCGCCGACACGCTGTTCGACGTGCTGCAGCCGAAGGGCGTCGGCGTGATCCTCGAAGCCGCGCACCAGTGCATCTCCACGCGCGGCGTGCACAAGCCGGGCGTCGAGATGGTCACGTCGCGCATGCTCGGCACGTTCCGCACCGATCCGTCGACGCGTCGCGAATTCCTGTCGATCGTCGCGAATCCTTCCTCGGTCAACCTGACGAATACCTGATGGAGCAGACGAAGCAAACGGCGCACGCGCCCGTCGTGCTCGTGACCGGCGCCGCGCGCCGGGCCGGGCGCGCGTTCGCCGAGTATTTCGCCGCGCACGGCTATCGCACCGCGGTGCACTACGACCGTTCGGCCGATGCCGCGCAGGCCGCCGCCCGCGCGATCGCCGAACGCGGGCACGATTCGGTGGCGCTGCAGGCCGACCTGTCCGATGCCGCGCAGATCACCGCGCTGATCGACCAGGTGTATGCGCGCTTCGGGCGCCTCGACGTGCTGGTCAACAACGCGTCGGTGTTCTGGCAGGACCATTTCCCGAGCTTCGACCTCGCGGCGTTCGACCAGGCGTGGGCCGTCAACTGCCGCGCGCCGATCCTGCTCACGCGCGCGTTCTACGAACGGGCTCGCGCGGCCGGCACGCAGGGCGTGGTCGTGAACGTGGTCGACCAGAAGATCAAGGAAAACTTCCACCGCGACCATTTCAGCTACACGGTCGCGAAGGCCGCGCTCGGCAACCTGACGCAGATGCTCGCGCTGTCATCCGCGCCGGTGCTGCGCGTGAATGCGGTGTTCCCGGGGCTGATGCTGCCGAGCGACGACCAGACGCAGGCCGACTTCGAACACGCGAGCCGCGCCTCGACGCCGCTCGCGCGCATCGCCGGCCCCGACGACGTCGCCAGCGCGATCCTGCTGCTGACGGGCAATGCGTACAACGGCGTGGATTTCGTCGTCGATGCGGGCCAGAACCTGATCCGCGTGGACCAGGACGTGCTGTACAAGCACCGCTCGCCGGACGGCAAGCACTGACGCTTCGATGAACGAAGGCGGCTGCACGCCGCCTTAGTGCGCCGGGCCGAGCGGGCTTCGCGCCGCTCACGCCCGCGAACGCCGGACGGCGGTCCGGCCGCCGATCCATTCCGCGTCATCCGCCGCGTTGCGCGGAACGGCGCCCGCGCATTCGCTGCCGCGTTACGGCTTCTCGGCGCTCCCGCCTTCGCGAACCTTGCCCTGCGCGACGCTCGTGCCGGCCGGCACGCTGTGCGTGAGCCACACGTTGCCGCCGATCACCGAGCCGCGCCCGATCGTCACGCGGCCGAGAATCGTCGCGCCCGCGTAGATCACCACGTCGTCCTCGACGATCGGGTGCCGTGCATTGCCCTTCACCAGCGCGCCGTCGCCATCGGCCGGGAAACTCTTCGCGCCGAGCGTGACGGCCTGATACACGCGCACGCGCTCGCCGATGATCGCGGTCTCGCCGATCACGACGCCGGTGCCGTGATCGATGAAGAAGCTCGGGCCGATCTGCGCGCCGGGGTGGATGTCGATGCCGGTGGCCGAGTGGGCGATTTCATTGATGAACCGCGCGAGCAACGGCACGCCGAGCTGGTGCAGCGCATGCGCGAGCCGATGGTGCATCATCGCCAGCGCGCCCGGATAGCACAGCAGGATCTCGGTGATGTGCTGCGCGGCCGGGTCGCCCGCGTACGCGGCCTGGATGTCGCTGACGAGCAGCGCGCGGATCGCCGGCAACTGCCGGCCGAATTCGCGTGCGATCTCGAACGCGCGTTCGTCGAGTTCGGCGAACGGCGTATCGACGTGCTCGGGCAGGAACGGCAACGCGCGGCGGATCTGTTCGGACAGGATGCGCAGCGTGCTTTCGAGCGTGTGGCCGACGTAGTAGTCGACGCTTTCGTCGGTCAGGTCGGGCGCGCCGTAGTGCGTCGGAAACATCGACGCGCGCAGGCCGGTCACAATCTTGCAGATTGCATCGCGCGACGGCAGTTCGCGGATGCCGCGCGGATGGCGCGTGCGATGGAGTTCCTCGCGCGACTCGCGCAAGCCGGCGACGATTTCTTCGAGGCCCCACTGACGGGCGGGTGATGTCGACATATGCCAATGCGGGCAGCCGCGCGCGGATGCGCGGCCGCTAATAAAGTGACGGGTTCCGCAAGATTACCGCGTTTTTTGTCCGGGAGCGGCGCCCCGGGGATCGGCCGGACGGCCGGCGCTGCTCGACCGCGACGGCGTCACATCGAGATGCTGCTCGCGTCGATCCAGCGCACGGCCCAGTCGCGCGCGTGCGCGATCGCGTCGCCTTCGTCGTTGAACTGGAGCTCGATCGGAAAAAAACGGTTCGCAACCAGCTCCCCGTCGCTCGATCGGGAGATCACGACGTAGGGCTTGAATGAACCGTCACTGGCGCGTGCGGGCGCGCAATTCAACAGATAACCGCGGTGCGTGAAGGCAGTAGTCGCTTGCATGAATCCGCCACCTCTAGTCCCTTGCTTTGTTGTTCACTACCCGTCTTTAAGGGTGCTGCGGCGCCCCGGCGCGGGCAGAGGCGGCGAGACTTCATCCCCTGTCGCCGCTTCGCAGGAAAAGAATCATACTCTGTAGAAAACGCGTCTTCTAGCTGAAATAAATCATGACAAATCAGTGCGCGTCGCGCGACCGCGGCGATCGCACGCGCGCCTTTTCCCGTCGTGCCCGGAACGGGATTTGCTTCGATCCGGAGCGTGTCGCCGCCAGGAGAGCCGTGATGGAATCATCCGCTCAAACAGGTCGTGCGCATCCGCGCAGCATCGAACTCGACAACGACGACACGCACGACAGCACGGTCGATACCGACGGCAAGCACCGCGAAGCGTCGCGCCTCGCCGGGGTCGGGCCGATCTCGCCCGACCAGATCACGCGCAGCAACGCGTCGCTCGTCAATGCGATGCCGGAAGCCGGCGACGGCTTCGCCGGTTTCGACAGCCGCCCCGACGGCAATCATCCGGCGTTCGCGCTGCGCGCCGGCTACAAGGTGATCGAGAAAGGCTTCGACACGCCGCCCGCGGGCGACGCGCCGTTCGGTCCCGTTCACCGGATGTACGGCAGCGCGTACTGGCCCGGCCACGGCCGCCGCCCGGAGCGCGTCATCGAGTTGACCGCCGTGCCGGGATAGCCCGCGGCGTTTGAATCGATCGTTCGATTCGGAATCGCCGTCGAACGATGGCGGTGGATCGGCGCGTACGATTCGCGCTACGCGCCGATACTCGTTCGCGCGATGCCGAAGCGAACGGTTCCGCGAACGGGCCTCGGCGTTCACGGTCATGCCTGCCGCGCATCGCATCGACGCACATGCATTGACCGAAGTCATGGCGGCGCGGCGCGATTGCGATTGAATGGCGATGCGTGCCGCGCATCGGCGTGACTGCCGTGTCGGGTCGATGCGCGCGCATGCGGTTTCGCCGACGATGCGGCCACACCACGCGACACGCATCGCGCGGTGCAGCATGCGTCGCATGCATGGCCCTGCCCGGCCGCGACCGGAACCGCGCGACAGTGCGGCAGCGCGGGCATCTCGCTGCACGATCCTGCCCGTTGGTTTACTCTGCCTCGCAGCATCGCGCATCGCCCAGCCCGCTCGGCCATCCGGCCGACTTCGTTTCAACCCGCCACTCGGAGACACTATGTACAAGCGTATTCTGGTTGCCGTCGACGGCAGCGACACGTCCCGCCATGCGTTCGACGCCGCGCTGGCGCTCGCGAAAGCGCACGGCGCCGAGCTGCAGCCGTTCTACGTCGTCGAAAACGCGGCGATCTACTACAACGTGCCCGGCTACGATCCGTCCGTGCTGCGCGATCAGCTCGTCGCGCAGGGCAACACGCTCGCGCAGGATTTCGCGAAGCGGATGCAGGCCGCCGGCGTGAAAGGCGAAACGCGGCTGAACGAAGCGACGTCGCTCAACGACGTATCGTCGCTGATCCTCGACGGCGCGAAAGCGTTCGGCGCCGATCTGCTCGTGCTCGGCACGCACGGCCGTCGCGGCTTCCGCCGCCTCGTGCTCGGCAGCATCGCCGAACAGTGCGTGCGCCACGCGACGCTGCCCGTGCTGCTGATCCCGGCGGCCGCCAACGCGGACGAGCCGGCCGCCTGAGCGGCGCTCGGCAGGCGCGGCCGGTCGCGACGTTTTGTCACCCGACAGCGGCAACTTGCGGTGGGACAATGATTTCGTCGATTCAACGCCGGAGTAAACGATCATGCTGACGCCCGTCGCCACCCGCCCCGCCGCCACGCCCCATGCCGGTAGCTGGGCTCCTCGCCAGGCCGCGCACTGCTCGTCGTGCGCGATGCGGCACCTGTGCATGCCGCAGGGCCTGGCGCCCGAAGCGCTCAGTCGCCTCGAGTCGGTCATCTGCGCGGCACGCCCGGTCAAGCGCGGCGAAGCGCTGTTCCGCGAAGGCGACGCATTCGACAACCTGTACGCGGTGCGCTCGGGTTCGCTGAAAACCGTCGCGACGCGTCACGACGGCCGCGAACAGGTCACGGGCCTGCACCTTGCCGGCGAAGCGCTCGGCCTCGACGGCATCTGCGACGATACGCACCCGCGCACCGCGGTCGCGCTGGAAGACAGCTCGGTCTGCGTGATTCCGTACAGCGCGCTCAAGACGCTGTGCTCGGAAGCCGGCTCGATGCAGTTGCGCATGCACAAGCTGATGAGCGAACAGATCGTGCGCGAAACGTCGCAAACGATGCTGCTCGGTTCGCTGAATGCCGAAGAGCGCGTCGCCGCGTTCCTGCTCGACGTGTCGTCGCGCTACCTGAAGCGCGGCTACTCGCCGTCGGAATTCAACCTGCGGATGACGCGCGAGGACATCGGCAGCTATCTCGGCATGACGCTCGAAACGGTCAGCCGCACGCTGTCGAAATTCCAGAAGCGCGGCCTGATCGAAATGCAGGGCCGCCACGTGCAGATCATCGACTTCGACGGCCTGCAACACCTCTGATACCGCACGGCGCGCGCCCGTCACGCGCCGCCTGCCCAACGTCGCCGGTCAATCGAGAAACAGCGCGGCACGCGCTTTCAGCGCCGCGCTGAAATCGTCGAGCCAGCCGATCGACAGACGCCAGCTCTGCCAGTACAGATCGATGTCGATGGTTCGCCCGCGCGACATGTCGATCAACTCGCCCGCCGCCAGTTGGCGGTCGACCATCCGGTCCGGGCACATCCCCCATCCCAATCCCGTTTCGCACGCGCGCAGGTAGCCGGCGACGTGCGGTATCCAGTGCTGCGGCGGATCGAGATCCGCGCGCGTCACGCGCCGGATGAAGCGCGCCTGCAAGCCGTCCTTCGGATTGAACATCACGCACGGCGCGCGGCGCAGCGCATCGCGCGTGATCCCCGCGTCGAAATAACGTGCGTAAAACGCCGGCGAACACACCGCGCGATAGCGGATCCGCCCGAGCCGCTCCGACCGGCAGCCCTGGATGGGCTCGGCCTGCGCGGTCACGGCGCCCTGCACGCTGCCGTCGCGGATGCGCGAGGCCGTGTAATCCTGATCGTCGATCACGAGGTCGAGCAGCGTCTCGCGCTCGGTGCAGAACGGCCCGACCGCGTCGATGAACCACGTCGCGACGCTGTCGTCGTTGACGGCCACGCGCAGCGTCGGCCACGCGCTCGCGATCTGGCCCGGCAACGCGGGCATCCGGCCGCCCAGTTCGGCTTCCAGCAACTGCACGCGTTCGGTATGCCGGCACAGCAGCGCGCCCGACGTGGTCGCGACGCACGGCTGCCCGCGCTTGACCAGCACGCTGCCGACCCGCTCCTCCAGCAGCTTCACGCGCTGCGACACCGCCGACGGCGTGACATTCAGCTCCTTGGCCGCCCGCTCGAACGAACCGTGCCGGATCACGGCGGCGAGGGCATCGAGCAACGCGTAGTCGAGCATTAGATTTCCTTAATCTGCATTAGGTGATTTAGCTTCTCTTATTCTCGCGCTGCTCGCAGACTAGCGCTACCCGATTCGTTCGTCTACTGCTTCCACGGCTGTCCCCCATCATGAACTGGCTCGCTTTTTCTCACGGCGCCGCCCTGTGCGCGTCGCTCATCGTCACCATCGGCGCGCAGAACGCGTTCGTCCTGCGCCAGGGCATCATGCGCTCGCATGTCGGCAAGATCGTGCTGCTGTGCGCGGTGTCCGACATGATCCTGATCGGCGCGGGCGTCGGCGGCGCGTCGGTGCTCGTCGAGCGCTATCCGACCTTCGTCCACGCGGTGCTGTACGTCGGCCTCGCATATCTCGCGTGGTTCGGCATCAATGCGCTGCGCCGTGCGTTCAAGCCCGGCCACGACACGCTCGACGTGCGCGGCGACGCGGTCGCGCCGCCGCCGCAGAGCGCGCTCGCGATCGTGCTGATGACGCTCGCGTTCACGTGGCTCAACCCGCACGTGTATCTCGATACGTTCCTGCTGATCGGCACGGCCGGCGCGCGCGAGCCGGAAGGCGGGCGGCTCGCGTTCGCGATCGGCGCGATGACGGCCAGCGTCGTGTGGTTCCTCGGGCTCGGCTATGGCGCGCGCTTGCTGGCGCCGTGGTTCCGCAAGGCGGTCGCGTGGCGCGTGCTGGATGGCGCGATCGGCAGCATGGTGCTGTTTCTCGCGGCCGTGCAGTTGCGGTAGGGAGGGAGCGTCGCGGCAGACGCAGTCTGCCGCGACGTGAGGTCAGCCGGTCGCGGTCGCGACCGGTATCGCGTTCGGCGTCAGGCCGTCGAAGTCGCGTCGGGCAGCGTGCCGCCAACCGCCGCGGGCTGGTTGCTGGCGAGCTGCGGCTCGTTGGCTGCCATCGGGTCCTGCTGCTTCGCCGGATCGGCCTTGGCGAGTTGCGTGGCGGCCTGCTCGGCCTTGTCGCCCTCGTAACGCCAGTACAGGAACTTCTTGCCGCGCTTGCCCATGAAGTACTGGCGGTTGACCGACCAGCGGCTCGCTTCGGCGAAGCCGGCGTAACCGTCTTCCATCTGCTTCTTGAAGCCCGCAATCGAGTCGTGCACGTAGTGATCGAAGAACCGGTCGAACGTCGCGCGCGCCGCCGGATCGATGCCGCCCAGCCAGTTGCCGGTGACCCGCGTCGCCGCGTCGATCGCCTTGTACTGCTCCGAGATGGTCCGCGTCAGGATGCCCCCGTTGGCCCGACGCACGGCATCCGCATCTTCGTTCCATTCGCCGTCGGTGATGGCCATGTGGGGGTCCACGCCGCCCGGCGGCTTCAGCCGGCCGTCGTGCAGGCGCCGGCTGCGGCTGGCGCGCCACTGGTAGTAGCGGTTCATGTGCCAGACGATCTGCGACTCGAGCCGGTCGCTGTTCGACGCCACGCCCGCGCGACGCTCGTTGCCCTGCCCCATGTACACGTTCCAGGCCGCCTCCAGCTCGCGGGAAATCGCGAACAGCCCGCCGGCCGTTTCCATGACATCCTGCGGCTCGCGGAACGGCACGCCGGCCTTCCAGGCCTCGATGAAGAGATTGTTCAGCGCGACGTTGGCCAGTTCGTTGGTTCGCCCTTCCTGGTAGTTGCGCTCGTAGCCGCCGCCCACGTCCGAGTGCATGCCGGGGTAATACACCTCGCGGCAGTTCGCGGGAAGCTTCTGATCCTCGCGCACCGAGTCGCCGGGGAATTTCTCCCGGACCTCATGCGACGCGACATAGTGCACGCATTGCCGGACGTAGTCGGGAATGCGGATGTCGTTCGCCCATTCCGCATGGCCGCCCTTGTCGATGCCGTGCAGCACGCCGCCGTAGACGGGCCCGAGGATCGCGCCCACGATGTAGGGCGCCGCCTTCTCCAGTCGGCTGCCGCCGAAGCCCGTCGACGCCACCGTATCGAGGATGCCCATGAAGTAGACGACCACTTCGGGACGCATCCCCTTCATGTTCTTCTTGTTCCACCAGAGCCGGCCGCCGATGTTCTCGGCCAGCTGCTCGGTCAGCATGCGGACGAACGCGCGCGCCTCGGTGGCGCCGCGCGAGAAACCGAACGCGGCCACGTTGATCTGGCTCACGGCCGGCATGTGGTTCGTCACGTGTTTTTCGAGCTCGCGGAGCATCCAGCGGATGCGCGCCTCGCCCTTGCTCGCGGCCGCCATGCCCAACACGCCGTCGAGACCCTTGCCCGAATCGCCGACCTTGCTGCAGGGGGTGCCGACGCCCTCGACGTACCGGCCCATCGTGCGCGGATTGGCCTTGTTGAACGGGACATGGGCGAACATCGCGAGCTTGGCGATGTTGCTGTACTTGGTTCTCGCGACGTCCGTCGAGCCGTTGCCGTCCTCGCCGTAGTTGTTGCCCGTGCCATCGAAGAAGGCCGTGAACCACACGGGCTTCGGACACTCCTTGCATTGCTCGACCCGCAGCGGATCGAGCGCCTCGCGGTGCGCGTGGCGGATCGAATCCTCGACCGGCGTGATATCGGTGATGCGTCGAATGAGGGGAGGATTGCTCATGGCGGTTACGCTCCTGTTCCGATCAGGTGTCCGGCGTCAATTCCACTGGGCCGGCTTCTTGCGCCCATAGAACGGATTGGGAATTTCCTTCAGGCACGCGCGGTCGGCCAGCTTGCGCTGCGCGTCGCGCTTGGACAGGGCCACCTTCGGGTCCGGGCCGTCGACTTCGAAATCCATGTCGCCTTCCACCCGGCCATCGGGGAAGAAGTGCAGCACGATGCCGCCGCTCTTGTCCTTGACGGGCGGCCGCGTGACCGTGATCTCGCCTTCGCACCACGCCATCCCCGGCTGGGTTTCCCGGTGCGTGTACGGGTCGTAGTTCGCGGACGACGCTTCCATCGCGCGCTTGTCGACCACGCGCTCCCACCACACCTTGAACGTCTTCGGGGTCTTCCAGCGGAAATCCCACGCGAGACTCGGGCGCGAGCCGCCCCCGCCGGACCAGTACTTCGCATTCCGGGGCGTGGCGTGCGCGCCGTCGGCGCTCGCCGCGTCGTCGAGGCTGTTCTTGTCGGGCGGCAGCAGATAGACGCCGTAGATGTCGTAATCCGTATAGTTGAAGGACCCGGCGGTGATGACGTCGTAGTTCGGGTCGTTCCATTTATTCACTTCGCCCGGCGCCAAGCTGTCCTTTTCGGCATCGTTCACGCTCTTGCTGCAGGCAGCCGTGGAGAAAACCATCACGGACAGCAAGGTGATCCAGCAGCGGTTCATATTGAACTTCCTTCTCTTTCAGTCGATTTCATTCGCGTCGCGTCGCGCACGCGCCATCACGCGGCCGCTTCCTGCATCCGCCGCCAGTCTTCCGCCGGCACCCGCGCCAGCGCCTCCGGAAACGCCTGCCCCTGCGCCACCGCGTCGAACACGGCGGCCATCGCCGGATCCTCGTCGAAGCGCGCGCCGTACCGCAACGCCAGTTCGCAATAGATCAGCAGCGACGCCGCGCTGTCGGCGCCGTGCGCACGGCAGCGCGCCAGTTGGTCGCGCACGAAGTCGTAGTGCCGCGCGGCCGGCAACGACGCCAGCAGCGCGGGCTTTTCGACGCGCAGCCGCTCGAGCATCGTGTACGGATAGCACGCGGCGAGCAGTTCGTCCTCCTGCGCCTGGGTCAACTGCAGCGGAAATTCGGCGGCCGGCCTGACGTCGGCGGGCGCGGCGATGTCCGCCGTGCGAAGCTGCAGCGCGGTATCGCGGTGAATCCAGTGCCGCACACCCTGCGCCAGATACGCGCGATGCGCGGCGGGCAGCATGTCGAGCCAGAACGGCAGCACGCGCGGATCGAAGAAGCGCATCAGCATCACGCTCTCCATCTGCTCGAGCTGGACGTCCACCATCGGCGCCAGATGCGCGGCCAGTCGCGCGAGCGACAGCGGCGACACGAGCACGCTCGCCGCCGGCCATGGAATGCTGCGCGCCTCGATCGCGTCCGCGGCATCGGCGCCGTCGGCGCCCGGCTGCCATTCGAACAGCAGCGGCCCGACGATTCTCGCCTCGTCGTCGGCGTCGTCGAGCAGCGAAGCCGCGACGAACGCGGGCCACGACGCCTTCTCATCGTCCGGCAAGGTATCGAGCAAGGCACCGTCGATCAGGACGTAAGCGCGCAGCCCGTCCTGCGACGACAGCGCCGCCTGCAGCGCGTCGGCCGCCTGCGCGGCGATCGGGTCATTCGTCATGCGCTGCCCTGCCTCACGCCTTGGCCGCGAACGGCGACGCCATCGACGCCGCGTTGACCATGCACGGCGCGCACGCCGTGCCCGGGAACGCGCGCGCGGGCACCGGCAGGCTGTCCGGCCCGATGAACGTATGCGACGCGGCATGCGCGGTGAATTCGCCCTTGGTTCCGTGCACGATGCCGCTGCCGTTCCAGCGCGTATAGCTGGTGCCGCCGTTGATCAGGACTTCTTCCTTCGCGGTGATGGTGATGCGGTTCGCATCGACCTTCACGTCCAGCTTGGCCAGCACGTTGATGCTGTCCTTCAGCGCCTGGATGTCGATGTCGGCGGCGGCGGCCACGAGCCGGATGCCCTTCTCGAACGCGGCGACGCGCACCGCCTGCTGCGCGCTGACCAGCATGCTCTTGCCCGCACCGATGCTCGTGTGGGCGCCGCTCGTCAACGCGACGTGCTGATCGCTCGCGACATGGGTCGACCCCGTCGTCGTGGCCAGGATCCCGGCCGGGCTGGCGAGCGCGAGAAACGGCTGCGCGAATTCCGGAAACTCGCCTTGCTGCGGATTGCCGCCGCTGCCTCTCAGGCCGTCGTTCTGCGTGCGAAGCGCCTGGTGGACGGCATCCTGGTCGCCGGACTCCTGCGCCTTCACGTCGTGCGCGGAACCCGACAGCGACTCGTGCAGGTCGTGCGCCTTGTCGAGACGGGCGACGGTCTCGCCGATGTCGGTCGCGTGGGCACGCGCGTCGTAGCGCGCCTCGCTGGTGACGAGCAGGCCCTTGGCCGCCCGTACCGCGCCATGCGCGTCGGTCCGCAATTCGAAGCCGCGGGCGCGCTGATCGGTGCGCCCCTGGGTCGCGTCGATGCGGACGTTGTGCCCGAGCGTCAGCTCGCTCGCGTCGGTATCGCTGCGCAGCTTCAGCTGGAGCTGCTGCGGCGTGTCGTCGAGCAGCACGTGGTTCGAACGCCCGCCCGCCGCGTTGCCGCTGTCGCCCGACAGCTCGCGGCTGCGCAGGCCGGTCAGCACGTGCTGGTCGGGCAGCGCCCACGGCGGCATCCGTTCCGCGTTGTACGTGGTGCCCGACACGACGGGGCGATCGGGATTGCCGTCGAGGCACATCACGAGCACCTCGCTGCCCACGCGCGGATGCGCGATCATGCCCTTCTCGCCGCCCGCCCAGCCGGCGGCCACGCGGATCCGCGCGCTGATCTGCGCCGCACGATCCCAGTGATAGACGATGCAGACGCGGCCATATTCGTCGACGTCGACGCTGCCGGCCCCTTTCGCGCCGGCGACGGTCGCGGTTTGCGGCGCCAGCACGCGCACCGGTTCGCTGTTGAACCCGCGGCCCGGGCGCCACGGCGTACGTCGATGGCCCGCGACGAAGCGGTTGCGATACTCGGGCTTGCCGTCGGCCTGCAGGTAATTGTTCGCCGCTTCGTGACGGGCTTCGAGAATCAGGTACTCGTGATCCTGCGGGCTACCCGACGCCGCGCTGAAGTGATCGGACAGCTGGAACCAGCGGCCGGGCAGGATGCCGTGATGGTTGCCGGCCGCGTCGAAACGCGTCGCGGCCGCCTCGATCTCTTCCATCCGCACGCGTGCGAGCGCATCGCCGGCGCGCGTCTGCTTCGCGAACCCGTAGTGCCCCACGTACTCGTGATGCTCGACCTGCGGCGCGACGCCCGGCGGATGCAGCGTCGGAATCTGCGCATGGGCCGCATGCGGCGCCTTGAAATCGAACGCGGTCGCGCTGTAGCTGCCGGCGGACAACGACCGCACCGCGGACCATTGGGAAATGGCGTCGGCGGCCATCGGGCCGTCGTGGGTCTGGAAACGGATCACCGGCGAGCGGCCGTCGACGGCCGGGCACTGCACCGTGCTGTCGTCGCCGACGATCAGCTTCAGGCCTTTCTCGTCGTGCTCCCACCAGTACAGGAACCCGACGGCTTCCAGATGGCGGACGATGTAGTTCCAGTCGCTTTCGCCGAGCCCGCCGCCCTGGACGTTCATCGTGCGCGCCGGATCGTCGCCGCGCACGCGCCACTCCCACGACGGCGCGAGCCCCTGGTAATCGGCGAGCAGCGTGCCGATCTGCTGCTGAAGCGATTGGCCGAGGAACAGGCGGTTGTTCACGCGAGTCCGCAGGAAATGGCTCCACGGGCGCAGCACCGCGCGGTATTCCGCAATCGAATCGTCGTTGCGGACCAGCGAAAACGCGGTGCAATAGCCGGTGAAATAACGCAGGCCGCCGTCGGGGCGCACCATCGACACCGCGAGCAGCTTGCCCAGCATGTCGGCCAGCGTGATGCCCGCCTCGCTGGACAGCAGCGTCACGTCGAACGTGAAATCGATCCCCAGCCCTTCGTGCGCGACGAGACGCTCGGCAACCAGCCGCGCCGGACGTTGCCGCCCGTACGCGTCGGTCACCGACGGTGCGTCGTCGTGCGGAAAAGACAGCGCGAGCAGGCGTTTGTCTTGCAGGAAAAACGGGGTTCGAATGAATGCCGCCAGGTCAGCCATGACCGCCTCAGAATGATTTTTCGTTCGTATGGAAACGGCCCGCTGCCATCCCTAATTTTGGGATGAAAGGATATCGTAGACAACGCAGCGCGACAACGTTGACGCCCTACGTCATTTCCCTGTCCCGGCACGGAAAATCGGTAATAAATACAGCACGTTGCGCGCGTGGGAGCCGGTGCTCGAACGGACGTCGCCGCCATGATGACGTCGCCTCGTCCGGCATCCCGACGCACGCGCGCGAAACCCGCCGGTTGCTGCGCCGGCGGCGGAACCTCGCCATGCGCTTCGCCGTCTCAACGCGACCGGCTTCACGTCCCGCAGTCCCTCCCGTCACCCGCAGCTTACGGAGCAGAACATGGCACATCGCACCCTCGGTACATCCGGCATCCAGGTTTCGCCGCTCGCGTTCGGCGGCAACGTCTTCGGCTGGACCGTCGACGAAAACGCATCGTTCGCGTTGCTCGACGCGCTCGCCGACACCGGCATCAACTTCATCGACACGGCCGACGTCTATTCGGCCTGGGTTCCCGGCAATCACGGCGGCGAATCGGAAACGATCATCGGCAAGTGGCTGAAGCGCTCCGGCAAGCGCGAGCAGGTCGTGATCGCGACCAAGGTCGGCCTGCTCGACGCGCGCGCGGGGCTGTCGAAAGACAACATCCTGAAGGCCGTCGACGATTCGCTGCGCCGCCTGCAGACCGAGTACATCGACCTGTATTTCTCCCACCGCGATCTCGCCGACACGGCCCCGCTCGAAGAAACGCTCGGCGCGTATCAGACGCTGATCGACGCGGGCAAGGTGCGCATCATCGGCGCGTCGAACTACAGCGGCGCACGCCTGCGCGAGGCCGCCGCGATCAGCGCGCGCGACGGGCTGCCCGCCTACCAGGTCATCCAGCCCGAATACAACCTGCTCGACCGCGCCGACTACGAACGCGATCTCGAGCCGGTCGTGCGCGACCTGAAGCTCGGCGTCGTCAACTACTACGCGCTCGCGAGCGGGTTCCTGTCGGGCAAGTACCGCAGCGAAGCCGACCTGAAGAAGAGCGTGCGCGGCGATCGCGTCGCCGGCTATCTGAACGCGCGCGGCCTGCGCATCCTCGCCGCGCTCGACGCGGTGTCGGCGAAGCACAATACGCAGCCGGCCGCGATCGCGCTCGCGTGGCAGATCGCGCGGCCGACGATCACCGCGCCGATCGCGAGCGCGACGTCGCTCGCGCAGCTCGCGCTGCTCGGCGAGGCGATCCGCGTCACGCTCGATCAGGACGACATCCGCCGGATCGACGAAGCCAGCGCCCCCTGAAGTCCGCCGCGGCGGCAAGCCGATGGAATCGCACGGGCAGGCGGCTCCACGGCCTGCCCGCGATTCGCGCAGGGCGGATGGATACAATGGCGAGCATCCGATGGCCGCGGGGCTCGACCGGGCTTCTTCGCGCCGAATCAAAACCACGCATAAGAAACCGCCGATGATCCACCTTGCCCGCCGCTCCCGTGCTGCCCGTCATGTCCGTCCGCTCGCCACGACGATCGCCGCGCTGCTCGCCTGCGCACCGGCCGTATCGTTCGCGGGCTGGTACGAAATCGCGAACTACACCGGCGCGATCGGCAACGCGCCGGTGCACGTGTCGCTGCAGACCTACGACGCGATCAACCACAACGACGCGGGCCGCTGGCGCGTCGACGGCAGCTACTATTACGACGCGCATCGCAAGCCGATCCCGTTGCGCGGCCAGCGCGAGCCCGACGGCCGCCTGACGCTGTGCGAAGCGTCGTCGCCCGCATCGAACGCCGACGCGCCGGTCGTGCCGGCCGCCTCGCCGTCACGACCGAAGCCTTGCCCGATCGCGCTGACCGTCAGCGGCAAAGCGGCGACCGGCACGTGGGACGACGGCCGCAAGACGCTGCCGATCACGCTGAACGAAGTCGGGCGGCTGAACGACACCGACGACCCGCACCTGCAACTCGACGGCAGCGTCGATATCCCGATGTGGTATCGCACCAAGACGCACATGCTGGTCGGCGTCTACGCGCGGTCCGACAAGTGCGGCGTGGCGATGCAGTCGATACGGGCCGTGAACATCGCGACGGGGCGCGTCGATCGCACCATCGCGCTCGACTGCGACGCGGGGATGGTGATGACGTCGATCTACGCGAACGTCACCGGCGCGCACCGGGCGGACCACGTGAGCGTCGAATTCCGCGACGGCAAGATGGGCTACGCGGAGGACGTGTCGCTCGGGCTGCCGTCGTCCGCGTCGAAGCCGAAGTAAGCCGGCCACGCCTACCCCAAAGCCGCATACGTGTCTTGACTCGCACGGCCGCTTTCGTTGACCCGGACGGCCATCGATCGCGCAATCGCGCGCCGCGCCCCGCTGCAAGCGCGTCACGCGCATGTCCCGGGTCTTTCACGGATTGACCGCGACGTTCGGCGTGCCCGAGACTGCGCCGCTCGGGCCGTCATCGGGAGAACGTCATGCCGGACACCAGCACGGAGATCGCCACGATCTCGACGCGCGCCGTACGCGGCGCCGAGCGCGTCGACTTCTGGGTCGACCACGTCGCACGCACGCTCGTGCGGATCGAATGCAGCGGAAAGTCGTCCGAAGGGATCGATGCGTCGCTGCGCAAACGCGATCTCGGGCTGTTCCGCGCGTGCGACATCGTCGCGAACCGGCACGCGGTCGTGCGCACGTCGCACAACATCCACGCCGACCAGCGCGACGCCGTGTTCATCTGCCTGATGCACGAAGGGCACGGCTATACGTTCCAGGACGTCGACTGCATGCAGCACGGGCCCGGCGACCTCGTGCTGTACGACACGTCGATGCCGTACGGTCACGGCTTTCCCGCCGACATGGCGATGACCGTGCTCGACGTGCCGCGCGACGTGTTCGAAGCCCGCGTCGCCCCGTGGCGCTACCGCAGCCTCGTCAAGATCGATCGCGACGACGGGGTCGCGTCGTGGGCCGTGCGGCAGGTGGTTGCGCTGCTCGCCGCGCCGCAGGAGCCGACGCCCGACGCGCGCGAACGGCGCGCCGCCGCGATCCTCGAGCTCGTGCAGTCGATGCTGCGGCTGCGCGACGGCGACGCGTCGCCGACGAAATCGACGGTCCACACGCTGTCGCGCGCGAAGGCGTTCATCGACAGCCATCTCACCGACGACGATCTCGACAGCCGGTCGGTCAGCCGCGCGATCAACCTGTCGCCGCGCCAGCTCGCCCGCGTGTTCGAGATCGAAGGCACGCCGCTCACGCGCTACATCCTCGCGCGGCGGCTCGAACGCTGCCGCGCCGACCTGCGCGACCGGTCGCTGAAGCACCTGACGGTCAGCGAAATTGCGTTCCGCTGGGGCTTCAACAACAGCGCGCACTTCAGCCGCAGCTATCGCGCGCGGTTCGGCGAAACGCCAAGCGACACGCGCGCGCCGGCCGACACGCGCTAACCGCTGCCACCCGCTCCTTGCACCGCCGCTCGCGGCATGTCCCGCCGAGGCAAGCACGGCGTCCGCGTCGGTCAAATCGGGCCGCAACCCGCTCGCTAAGCTGGCTTCCTGCGCGGCGGCATTCGTTCCGCCGCCCGACAGCAAGGAGAAGAAGCGGGATGGAGACGTACGACCACATCGTCGTCGGCGGCGGTTCGGCCGGCTGCACGGTTGCGCACCGGCTGGTGAAGGCCGGCCGGCGCGTGTTGCTGCTCGAGGACGGCCCGAAGGACGACAGCCTGTTCATCCGGATTCCGGCGACGTTCATCCGCGTGCTCGGCACGCAACGGACGGTGACGTTCGAGAGCGAGCCGCAGCCGGGCGCCGCGGGACGCAAGACCTACGTGCCGCAGGGCCGCACGCTCGGCGGCGGCAGCTCGGTCAACGCGATGCTGTACGTGCGCGGCACGCGCGACGACTACGACGACTGGGCCGCGCTCGGCTGCACCGGCTGGGGCTGGGACGACGTGCTGCCGGTGTTCAAGCGCGCCGAATCGCATCTGCGGCTGTCCGAGCCGTTCCACGGCACCGACGGGCCGTTGAAGGTCGGCGACACGCGCTTCCGGCATCCGCTGAGCCTCGCGTTCGTGAAGGCCGCGCAGGAAGCCGGCATCGCGTACAACGACGACTTCAACGGCGCCGCGCAGCATGGCGTCGGCTTCTATCACACGACGATCTTCGACGGCCAGCGCGGCAGCACCGCGGCCACCTATCTGGCCGACGCGATCGCCGATCCGAACCTGCGCGTGCTGACCGGCTGCCGCGTGACGCGCATCCGGTTCGACGGGCGCCGCGCGAGCGGCGTCGAATGGCGCACCGCGAGCGGCGCGACGGGAGCGGCCGCCGCGCGCGCCGACGTCGTGCTCGCGGCCGGCGCGCTGAGCACGCCGAAGCTGCTGATGCTGTCGGGCATCGGCCCCGGCGCGCACCTGCACGCGCACGGCATCGACGTGCTGCACGACAGCCGCGACGTCGGCGCGCACTACCAGGATCACCTCGAGGTATCGATCTACGGCCGCACCCAGGCGCCGGTCAGCCTGCTCGGCGAGGATCGCGGGTGGCGGGCATTGCGGCACGGGCTGCAATGGATGCTGTGCCGCTCCGGCCTGCTGACGTCGAACGTCGTCGAATCGGGCGCGTTCGTCGATACGACCGGCGGCGGCCGCCCGGACATCCAGTTCCACGTGCTGCCGACGCTCGTCGGCGACGTCGACCGCGCCCCGCTGCCCGGCCACGGCCTGTCGATCAACCCGTGCCTGCTCCGGCCGCGCTCGCGCGGCACCGTGCAACTGCGCGGCAACGATCCGGCCGCGCCGATCCTGTTCGACAGCGGCGCGCTGTCGGACCCGGCCGACGTCGAGGGCCTCGTGCGCGGCGTCAGGCTCGCGCGGCAGATTCTCCGCGCGCCGTCGCTCGCCCGCCTCGTGCGCGAAGCCGAGACGCTGACCGACGCCGCGCTCGCCGACTACGTGCGGCGTCGCGCGAAAACCGTCTATCACCCGGCCGGTACGTGCCGCATGGGCAGCGACGCGCACGCGGTCGTCACGCCGCGTCTCGCCGTGCAAGGCGTCGACGGGTTGCGGATCTGCGATGCATCGGTGATGCCGCGCATCGTGTCCGGCAACACGAACGCGCCGACGATCATGATCGCGGAGCGCTGCGCGGCGTTCATGTTGACGGCGTGACGCAATGCACGTGCGTGTGCGCTGCAGCACGCCGCGCCGAAAACGCAGACGGCGCGTGATGCACGCGCCGCCGTCGACCTGTCGGAAAACCGGCGTCAGCCCGCGGCGTCACGCGCCGCGTCGCGCAGCGCCATCGGCGACGCGCCGTAGCGCTCGCGGATCGCGCGGCTGAAGTGCGCCTGGCTCGAAAACCCCCAGCGAAACGCGATCTCGCCGATGCTCGTCTTGCGCAGCCGCGCGTCGGTCAGTTCGCGATGCGCGTGCGACAACCGCTCCGACCAGATGTGCTGCGTGATCGACTCGCCTTCGGCCGCGAAGAGGCGCCCCAGATGCCGCAGCGACAGCCCGACCGCATCGGCGACGGCCTGCGGCCCGAGTTCCGGTTCGCCGAGATGCGTCGCGATGTATTGCTTCGCGGTCAGCAGGTACGACAGCGACGCGCGCGATGCGCCCGCGCCGTTCACCTCCGCATCGACGAGCGCCGCGATCAGCGTGCGCGTGTGCTCGGCGAACCGCGCGGCGTCGCGCTCGACCGGCGCCTTCATGAACCGCTCGACGCTCGCGCGCAAGGTCGCGCCGAGCATCGCGCCCGCACCCGGCTTCGGCGCGATCCGCAGCGGCAGCGCGGCCAGCTCCGCATCGAGGCGGTCGTCGAGCGTCGTGATCGGGATATCGATCAGCAACTGCCGCATCGGCGTCAGGAATCCGAACAGATACGGCACGCGCGTGTCGTAGACGACGACATCGCCGGCTTCCGCGAGCAGGCACCGGTCGCGCTGGATGAAATACGCGCGCCCGCTCAGGATCTGGCACGCGAACAGCGATTCCTTCGGCAACTGGCGCACCAGCGCTGGGCTGCGCTCGATCACGTGATCCTGCCCGCTGATGTCGGCGATGCCGAGGCCCGGCAGCGCGATGTCGGTCTTCTCCACTTCGAGCCCGGCCGGCGACAGCGACGAGCAGCGCAGGCCGACCAGCGTCGCCGCGTTGAACGCATCCCAGTACGCCATCCTGTCGCGCGCCGGCACGTCGGCCGTCGAACCTCGCGTGCGTGAAAAAACGGTCGAATTCGTCACGTCGCCTCCTGCTGGCGCCTGTCGTGCGGAGCGGCACGGATTGGGGGATGGTTCGTCTGGATCCTGGTGCGATGCAATGTCCGGCGCGGTCAAGCAATTCGTCCAGCCCAGTCAAGAGCGGCGCGCACCGGCTGGCTAAAGTCGAGCCCACGACACCCCTACATACAAGGAGACACACCGTGGTCGACAAAGCCGTATCCGAATTCTGGCAAAACATCCCGGCGATTGCCAATCCGTTCAAGCCCGATGCGCTGCCCGAAGCCTACATCCCGAACGCGGCCACCGACGACGAGCGCTATTACGTTCCGTTCACCGAAACGGTTTCATCGCGGCCGCTGTGGATCTCGCCGTCGCAGAACAAATGGTGCGACATCCTGATGGCGAAGGAAGCCGGGCTCGTGAACCGGCACTATCACCCGCACGAGGTGTTCGCGTACACGCTGTCCGGGAAATGGGGCTACCTGGAACACGAATGGACCGCGACGCGCGGCGATTTCGTGTACGAGACGCCGGGCGAAGGCCACACGCTCGTCGCGTTCGATCACCCCGAGCCGATGCGCGCGTTCTTCATCGTCAAGGGCCCGCTGATCTGGCTCGACGACGAAGGCAATCCCGACGGCTACTTCGACGTGCACTCGTACATCGCGATGTGCAAGGCGCATTACGAGAAGGTCGGCCTCGGCGCGCAAGCGATCGAGAAGCTGTTCCGCTGACGCGCGGCGAGGCTCACGATGACTTCCCCGTCCTCCTCCCGGCCCGCCTGGACGTACGAGAACAGGCTGCTGCTGATCCTGTTCATGACGTTCGGCTTCGTGTTCTTCGACCGCCTCGCGCTGTCGTTCCTGTTTCCGTTCATGTCGGCCGAGCTGCACCTGACGAACACGCAGCTCGGCATGGTGTCGTCCGCGCTCGCACTCACATGGGCGCTGTCGGGCGCCGCCACGGGTGCATGGTCCGACGCGCGCGGCACCCGCAAGCCGCTGCTGATCGCGGCCGTGCTCGGCTTTTCCGTGTGCTCGGCGCTGTCGGGCCTCGTCGGCGGCTTCGCGAGCCTGATCGCGTTTCGCGCGCTGATGGGCATCGCCGAAGGGCCGGTGCTGCCGCTGTCGCAATCGCTGATGGTCGAAAGTTCGACGCCGAGCCGCCGCGGGCTGAACATGGGCCTGCTGCAGGGCTCGGCCGCCGGCCTGCTCGGCGCGATGATCGGCCCGCCGGTCGTGATCGGCATCGCCACCGCGTACGGCTGGCGCGAGGCGTTCTACGTGTCGTGCATTCCGGGCTTCCTGATCGCGTTCTGCATCTGGCGCTGGGTGCGCGAAGTGCCGCCCGGCGGCGTGCGCCACGCGCAGGCCGACACCACCGCGGCACCGGCCGCCGGCGGTGCGACGGTCAGCCGCTGGGCGCTGCTGAAGGAGCGCAACATCCTGCTCTGCGTGCTGATCAGCTGCTTCTTCCTCACGTGGTTCGTCGTGATCATCTCGTTCGCGCCGGTATTCCTCGTGGAAAGCCGCCACCTGTCGCCGGCCGACATGGGCGTCGTGATGACCTGCCTCGGCGCCGCGTGGGTGTTCTGGGGCTTCGCGGTGCCGGCGATCTCCGACCGGATCGGCCGCAAGCCGACGATGATCGCGTTCGCGCTGATCGCGGCCGTGTGCCCGGTCGTGCTGATCCACGTCGGCTCCGTCTGGGCGCTCGGCGCGCTGGTGTTCGTCACGTACACGGGCCTCGGCTGCTTCACGCTGTTCATGGCGACGATCCCGGCCGAGACGGTGCCGCCGCGCGCGATCGCGAGCGCGCTCGGGCTGATCATGGGCGCCGGCGAGCTGATCGGCGGCTTCGTCGCACCGACCGTCGCCGGCTTCGCCGCGGACAAGTACGGCCTGCAGTTCGCGATGTGGACGTCGACCACCGGCGCGATCCTCGCGTGCGTGCTGTCGTTCGGCCTCGTCGAAACCGCGCCGGCCGTGCTGCGCAAGCGCGCGCTCGCCGGCGCCGCGGCCGGCCGCCTCGATACGCAAAACCTCGGAGGACGCTGACATGCGCGCACTTCAATGGCATGGCCCGCGCGACGTCCGTCTCGTGGAAATCGACACGCCGCACGTCGGCCCCGGCGACGTGCGCATCGCGGTCGCGTATTGCGGCATCTGCGGCAGCGACCTGCACGAATATGCGGACGGCCCGCACGCGATTCCGGTCGACGCGCCGCATCCGCTGTCGCGCCGCACCGCGCCGCTGACGCTCGGCCACGAGTTCTGCGGCACCGTCGTCGAAGTCGGCGCAGGCGTGACGACGCTGCGCGCGGGCGACCGCGTCGCGGTCGAGCCCGAGTATCGCTGCAGCCAGTGCGCGTACTGCCGCGCGGGGTCGTACAACCTGTGCGTGTCGATGGGCTTCGCCGGGCTGATGGGCGACGGCGGGATGGCCGACTTCGCGGTGGTGCCCGCCTACATGCTGCATCGCCTGCCCGACGGCGTGAGCCTCGAACAGGCCGCGGTGATGGAGCCGGCCGCCGTTGCGCTGCACGCGCTGCGACGCAGCGAGCTGCGGCTCGGCGAGACCTGCGCGGTGTTCGGGCTCGGCCCGATCGGCCTGCTGCTGATCATGCTCGCGAAGCGGCAGGGCGCGACGACGATCGTCGCCGTCGACGTGTCGCCCGAACGGCTCGCGGCCGCCACGCGCTTCGGCGCGACGCATGCGTTCGATGCGCGCGGGCTCGATGCGTCCGCGCTGCAGGACGCGATTCGCGCGGCCACGGGCGGGCTCGGCGTCGATGCGAGCTTCGAGGCGGCCGGATTGCAGGCCACGTTCGCATCAGCGATGCGGGCACTGCGCAAGGGCGGCCGCGTCGTGATGGTGGGCCTGATGCCGCACGCGGGTTTCGACGCGTTCCGCGCGGTCAACGACGAACTGACCTTCACCGCGAGCGTCGGCTATCGGCATGCGTACGAAGACCTGCTGCGCATCGTCGCGTCGGGCGCGCTCGACCTCACGTCGATCGTCACGCGCACCGTGTCGCTCGAAGACGCCGTCGCCGACGGCTTCGACGCGCTGCTCGCCGATCGCACGCAGATCAAGATCCTCGTTTCACCCGCGCAGCGGCCAGCCCGTCGCGCCACCACCATCGGGAGTGCCGAACATGAATCGTCAGTGGGCGTTTGACGGGCAGACCGTCGTGGTGACGGGCGGCACGTCGGGCATCGGCGCGCGCACCGCGCTGCGGTTCGCGCAGGCCGGCGCGTCGGTCGTCGCGCTCGGGCTCGACGCCGCCGGTCCGCACGCGCCGGTGCATGACCGCATCCGGTGCGTGGAACTCGACGTGGCCGACGGCGCGGCACTGACGCGCACGATCGCCGGGCTGCCGCGGCTCGGCGCGCTCGTCAACGGCGTCGGCATCAGCCGCCACGCGGACGAATACCGGATGGACCAGTTCGAGCACGTGCTGAACGTGAACCTGACGTCGGTGATGCGGGCCTCCGACGCCGCGCTGCCCGCGCTGGCGGCCACCGGCGGCAGCATCGTCAATATCGCGTCGATGTACACGTACTTCGGCAGCAAGGACCGGCCCGCGTACAGCGCGAGCAAGGGCGGCATCGCGCAGCTCACGCGTTCGCTCGCGCAGGCGTGGGCCGATCACGGCATCCGTGTGAACGCGGTCGCGCCGGGCTGGATCGACACGCCGCTCAGCAGCGCGCTGATGGCCGACACGCAGGCGTCGCGCCGCATCGTCGAGCGCACGCCGCTCGGGCGCTGGGGCACGACCGACGAAGTCGCGGAAGTGATCCTGTTCCTGTGCTCGCCCGGCGCGTCGTTCGTCACCGGCGCGGTCGTGCCGGTGGACGGCGGGTATTCGACGGTCTAGCGCTCGACACGTCGCGCATCGACGGATCGACGCGGACCTGCCGAGGCGCGTTGCACGTCACGGCTTCCCGTGACCGTCGCCGAACCGGGTTCGCTCGGTTCCCGTTTCTTCATATCAATCAGTAGTCCCATTAAAAAATATCCGGCTCGACCGGATCATGTGAGGAGCACTTTGGAGATGACGAAAAAGACCTTTCTGGCCCTCGCGGCCTGCACGCTTCCGGCTGCGGCATTCGCCCAGAGCAGCGTGACGATGTTCGGGCTGATGGATGCCGGCATCAGCTACGTCAGCAACCAGGGCGGCCACGGCGCCGCGAAATTCGACGACAACATCTTCTTTCCGAACCTGCTCGGCTTCGAAGGCAAGGAGGATCTCGGCGCGGGCACGCGCGCGATCTTCCGGCTCGTCAACCAGTATTCGCTCGGCAACGGCTCGATCATCGGCGGCGGGCTGTTCGCGCGCACGGCCTATGTCGGGTTGCAGAACGACCGGTACGGCACGCTGACGCTCGGCAACCAGTACGAATTCATGGTCGATGCGCTGGCCGCCAGCGGCAACGAGATCGCGCAGGATCTCGTCGGCCTGTACGGCTTTCGCAACGGGCCGTTCGACCGGCTCGCGCTGCCGAACAACCCGACCGGCGCATTCGACTGGGACCGCGTCGCGGGCAGCAATCGCGTCGCGAATTCGGTCAAGTACACGAGCCCGTCGCTGTCGGGCCTGACTGTCGGCGCGCTGTACGGCTTCGGCAACGTCGCGGGATCGATCGGTGCGAACAACACGGTCAGCATCGGCGCGAGCTACGATCGCGGCCCGTTCGGCGCGGGCGTCGCCTATACGAACCAGAAATACGGCGCGGCCGGCGGGCTGCCGCCCACCAGCGTGCGCAACTGGGGCGCGGGCGTGCACTACACGGTCGGCACGGTCACGGGCAAGGCGCTCGTCACGACCGTGCACAACGCGCGGAACGGCGCGGGGGCGTGGTCGGCGGAAGCCGGTGCCGCGTGGCGGCCGTCCCCGGTATGGGTGATCGGCGCGAGCTACACGTACATGAAAGGCAACGACACGCTCGACAACGCGCACGCGCACCAGTTGCTCGCCGCCGTCCAGTACTGGCTGTCGAAACGCACGATGGTGTACGCGGCCGGCGTGCATCAACGCGCGAGCCACGGCAGCAATGCCCAGATCAACGGCGTGATGGATGCGAACGGCGCATCGAGCGGCGCGCTGCAGTCGATCGCGCGGGTGGGGTTCAGTACGCGGTTCTGATCCGGCGCGGGCTGTCGACGTTCCGGCAGCCCGCGCGGTTCGACGACAACACGATTGCGCGCGCAGGTCACAGAAACAGCAGCGCCGGATTCAGCGCCGTTTCGTCGCACGGCCGCGCACGCCAACCCAGCGCCACCGGAACCGAATAAAGCCGCCGCGCGCCGAAACGCGGCCAGAAATGGCACAGCCCGGGCGCGATCACCTGCACCACGGACAAGCCGATGTCGGGCCGCGTCTTGTCGACGACGAGCACGTCCATCCCGGCCGCCGCGATCCGCCCGACACAATGCGCGATCGCCGCCGGCAACGACGCGATATCGAGCGGCTGCCACGTCGAATGCGTCGTGGCGGGCGTGCCTGGCGCCGGATACAGAAATCCCGTCGACGAAAGCATCTCGCGATCCCACGGATCGGGCGCATCCGCCGCGATATCGAGCAACTGGTTGACCTCGGTCAGTGCCCGCTGCACCGCGATCCTGCCATCAGGATGACAGCCGAAACCGATCGAGAAACGTCCGTCCTGCAGATTTTCCGCGAGCGCGGCCACGGTCGGCACCGTGAGATCGGTGGTGATGTCGAGCGCCCACACACGCCATCCGAACGTCGCGTATTCGTGCACGAGCGCGTCGAAGTACGGATCGGCGAAGCTCGCGAGATCGATACCGGGGCGTTCGATCCGGTTGTACCACCAGATCGCGACCGCATCGCGCTCGATCAGCTCGAGCATGCCTTGCAGCATCGCTTCGTCGAGGCTCGATCCCGCCGCGCAGCCGTTCGGATTGTGCACGCAGGCGGCCGGCGCCCGCGCACTGTCGGGCGTTTCCGCGTAGCAATAGCTCAGCGGCACGAGACGGCGCCGACCGTCGACGAGCGACCACGCAGGCGTCCAGTCGATCACGTCGCGCGACGTGAAGCGCGGCGGCACCTGCTTGCGGACATCGCGCGTCAATGCGTTGATCGCGTCGCGCGCGTCGAATTGCCGTTCGCTGAATTGCTGAAGCGCGTTCACGTGGATCGGCTCGGCGTCGCAAGCCGGATCGGCGCGCAGGCCGTCGATGCTGCCGGTCACCGTTGCCTCGTCGCCTTGATACACGCTGCTGAAGCGTTCGAGCGCCTCGCACAGCGCGCTGGTGCGGGCCTGCTCGTCGGTGCGACCCTTGCCGGAGCAGAGCCTGTCGAACCGGTTGCTGTCCGGTACGGCGGCCGGGCACACGAGAAAGCCCGACGCATAGACCTTGCGCAGGCCCGCGTGCCGCTTCGGCATCGGATGCAGATACGCGATCGCGCCGCTGACCGGCGAGATCAGGTGCGCGTGGCGCGCGAACACCTGCTGCGGATCGGCGGTCCGGTAGCCGCCGTCCGCGCGCGCCAGCGGCGCAGGCCCGGCGAGCCGCGGCGCACGCGCCGCCTGCTCGCGCATCCACAATGGATGGCCGCAGCACGGGCATTGCGGCCGCCTGACCACGCGGTGCCGTTCGACGGTCAGCGTGTCAAGGCGCTGCGCGACGATATGCGTTTGCAAACGCTCCGCGACCGCGCGGTTGACCGCGATCTGCTCGACCGTCGCGGCCACGAGCGCGGCCGCCGCCGCGGCCCCGGCTCGCGAGGCGGCCGGCGGCACATGCGTCGCGTCGCGGCCATGATGGCGCGCCAGCAGCGCCTCGACCGGCCGGTTGACGCGAATCCAGTAGCGCACGCATTCGACGCACGGCGCATCGGCAAGCGCGTCGACGCCGCCGGCCAGCAACGGCCCGATCAGCGTCTGCACACCGCCGGCCGCGACGACGAGCAGCGCACCGCCGCGCGCCGCCACGCGGGCGGCGCATGCGGCGAGATCGTCGCGGTCGTGCGTATCGACGATCGCGACGGTCAGTTCGGCTTCCTTGGCGATGCCGATACCGGCCATGTCGAGCGCGCGCCGGAGCGGCGCGCCGTCCGCACCGAACGTCTCCACCGCGACCCGCAGTTGCGCGACGCGCGCGCACGCCGCGTCGCCGTCGAGCCCGGCGCGCTCGAAATAGCCGCGCGCCGCATCGTCGCCGTGCGGCGGATCGGCGCGCACGTAGCCGCGCCGCACCAGATGGTCGAGCCGCGCGAGCACGTCCCATTCGCCGAACGTGCCGGCCAGCGACGTCACGATCTCGGCAATCGTCATGCGCGCTCGCAGGCACGCGGCGATCCGCACGAAGATCGCGCCGGACAGCATCGCGCGCTTGAATTCGTCGACGACGAACAGCGTCTCGGGCCCGGCATCGAGCACGAGCAAGTGCGGCTTGAAGCGCAATACGCGCGAAAGATCATCGAGCATGCATCGGGCTCCGTGCGACGGGTCGGACAAACGTCGCGCGGCCCGGGCAACCGCTCCGGGCCGCGTGACGGTGCGCGGGTCGGCCGCGCCCGGTCAACAGCAGGTGAACAGGTAACACGGCCCCGCGTCGCAGTAGGCCGCGAGCGCCACGGCCTCCTCGTCCAGGTGCACCGGCTGCTCCGGTATGCCGACCGTCATCACGTTGCGCGGCAGGTTCCAGCTCCCGCCGCCTTTCCCGTCGCTCGTCCAGCCATGATCGCCGCCCGTCTTCTCGATATCGATGTCGATGATCCACGGGCACTGATAGCCGAAGTATTTCGCGAGCGTATCCAGCGGCCGTTCCAGCAATTCTTCCTTGAACGCCGGGTCGCGCCACGAAAGCGCGATCGCACGCAGATAGACCTTCTGAAACTCCAGCATCGATTCGAGCGTCGGATTCGCGTTGTCCTTTGCCATGTCGGTTTCCCCGGAGTCATTCCATGATGGTGATGTGGTCCGCGTTGTACGCGGCCAGCGCCTGCGCGAACTGCGTCTCGTCGGCCGGCGCGGGCGGCAGGTACAGCGTGAGCCTGTTTTTCTGGCCGGCCGTCCAGTCGCCGTTGACGGTCGGCGTCCATTCCGACGATTTGAGCTGCACCTTCAGGTCGAGCTTGAACGGGAAGTGATAGTCGAACTGCTCGCGCAATGCGTGGACCGGATCGGCCTCGAGCTTGTCGAGAAACGCCGGCGAATGCCACGCGAGGGCGATCGCCCGGATGACGGTCGCGCGGTATTCGAGAAACTGTTCGTACGTCGGTAATCGAAGATCCTTGCTCATCGGTCTGCTCTCCTGAATGACGGGTTTGAACTGCTTACGGCAACGACTGCAACGTCGCTTCGGCGAGCCTGGCGATGCGGCCCATGCCCGCCGTCGTTGCAATTTCGACTGCGCGCCGACATGCGTCCAGCGCGGCCACGCCGCCGCAACGCGGATCGGCCCGGCACAAGTACTCGCCCTGCTTCAGCAATAGTTGTGCTTCGTAATACCGTTCGCCGCTCGATTCGCACCAGGCGAGGCACTGCCCGATCTGCGCGAGCGCCGCGTCATGGTCGCCGCGTTCGGCATCCAGTTCGGCCAGCAGCGACGCGTAGTAGGTCAGCCCGAGCAGGCCGCCCGATTGCCGCTGCGCGTCGAGATGCGCGACGACGCCCGCGCGATCGCGTTGCGTCCACGCGTGAATGATCGCGGCGTAGTGCCCGACCGCGCGCAGCCGGTGCGCGTCCGCGAGGCGGAGAATCGCCTCGGACACCGCTCGCGCCGCGTCGCGATCGCCCGCGAGCTGATGCGTGCGCGCGAGGTACATCATCGTGACGCCGAGCGTCGGCAGATGATCGAGGCAGGTCGCGCGATACACGGCTTCGTGCGCCATCGCGAGCGCCGGCTGAGGATCGTCGTCCATGCACCAGCGCACGCTGGCGAGCGACGCCATCGTCCATGCGCGCGTATCGAGCCCCAGGATGCGCCGGTGCCCCGCGTCGCGTCGCACGTCGTAACCGGCCAGCACCGCGTCGAACGCGGCACGCGCGCGCGCATAGTCGCCGTCGACCCACAGGCTCATGCCGCGCATCGCGTCCGCCGCGACCTGCACGCCCGCCTCGCCGCGCTCGGTCGCGAGCGTGTCGAGCCGCTTGCCGATCCGGCGCACGGTCGCGCGGTCGCCGGCGACGTGGTAGTAGGTCGACAGCGTCCACAACGCGCTGATCTCGAGCTCCGGGTCGTCGAGCGTCTGCGTCTGCCGCAGCAACTGTTCCGCATGCTCGCGTACCTGCGCATCGGCCCAGCCGAAGCGCGCCATCGTCGCGTGCGTCAACGTGGCGCGGATGCGCGCGCGGTCGTGCTCGCGCTGCGCGTGATCGGCGGTGGCGAGCCAATCGAGCACGGCCTGCCCGTAACGGATCGCATC
Organism: Burkholderia sp. 9777_1386; assembly: GCF_015712265.1. Taxonomy (NCBI): domain Bacteria; kingdom Pseudomonadati; phylum Pseudomonadota; class Betaproteobacteria; order Burkholderiales; family Burkholderiaceae; genus Burkholderia; species Burkholderia sp. 9777_1386. The sequence goes on from NZ_JACCQB010000020.1 coordinate 103,052, forward strand.
GTCGTATCGCGAACGTTCGAGCGCGCGGCGCGCCGCGTCGATGCCGTGCGCGATCGCGTCCGCGCACGCGCCGGCGCGCGCGAAGTGTCCGGCGACGCCGAACGCATGCGCCCCGGCGCCGCGATCGGCCTGCGCGAGCAGCGCACGGCCGACGCGCGCGTGGTTGCCGCGCCGCACCGCGGGCGGCATCGATTCGTATGCGGCGTCGCGAATCAGCGCATGGCGGAACGCATAGAACACGCGGTCGCGCCGATGTTGCGCATACACGATCCGCTCCTCGAGCAGCAGCCGCAGATGCGCGTCGAGCGTGACCCGATCGTGCGGCGACGCGTCGGCGAGCAATTGCGCATCCACTTCGAGCCCGATGGTCGCGGCGAGCTGCGCAGTGTCGCGCGCGTCGTCGATCCGGTCGAAGGCCAGGCCGAGCATGCCACCGAGGCTGAGCGGCAGCGGATACGGGTCCGTTGCCGCAGGCCCCGCGAGCGGACCGTCCGCGCCGCTCACCGTCAGCTCGCGCGCGACGGCCTCGATGAACAGCGGAATGCCGGCGGTGCGATCGGCGAGCCGGTCGAGCCACACCGGATCGAACGCGCCCGGGCCCAGATGCGCCGACATCAGACGTTGTGCGTCGTCGCGCGGCAGGCGGCGCAGCACCACGCGATCGGTCGCGCCGCGCCAGCGCGCGAGCTTGTCGGGGCGCGACGTGAGCACGATGCACAGTGCCGCTGCGCGCGGCGAGTGCTGCAGATACGCGAGAAACTCCTCGGTCGAGCGATCGAGCCACTGAACGTCCTCGATCACGAGCAGCACCGGCGCGCCGTTGCCGAGCGACACGATCAGTTGCTCGAGGACGTCGAACAGCGCGTGCTGCTCGCGCGCGCTCGACCACAGCAGCCCGTTCGCATCGCAGGGCAGCCCGAGCCAGGTCGCGAGCGCGACACGCGCCGCCGCATGGTCGCAATCGAGCGGCGCGATCATCGCGTCGATCGCCGCGAGCGCCGCGCCGGGCGCGCGATCGGCGTCGACCTGCCAGTGCGCGGCGATGAACCGCAGGACCGGAAACAACGCGTGGTTCTCGCGTTCGGGCAGGCAGCCGCACTGCGCGAAGGCATGGCCGCGGGTCCGCACGGCCTCGCACAGCTCGTGCACGAGCCGCGACTTGCCGAAGCCCGCATCGCCGATCACCAGCCGCGGCACGCCGGGCGGCGCCGGCTCGCCGCGCCTCGCGCGACGATGCCGCTCGTGCGTGTCCTGCCACGCGCGCAGCAACGCGTCGAGCTCGCGCGCGCGGCCCACCATGGGCGTGCGCCTGCCGGCATCGAGCGAATCGAACGGCGTATCGGCGTGCCGCTCGCCGAGCAGTTCATGAACCGGCTGCGACACGACACCCGCGCGCGCGAGCCGCAACGCGGTCGGCCGCGAATCGGCATGCCGTTCGAGCACGAGCCGCGCATCGTCGCTGATCAGAATCTGTCCCGGACCGGCCAGCCGCAACAGCCGCGATGCCGCGGCGGGCGTCGACACGCCCGACATGTGCGACGCCTGCGCGAGCACCTGCCCGACGTGAATCGCGGCGGCCACTTCGACCCGCCAGCCTTCTTCCGCGCCGGCAGCAGCACGGCCGCCGGCGGCCGGCGGCACCGGCAGCCGCGCGCGCTCGGCGACGCGCACCATGTCGAGCGCCGCCCGCACTGCCCGGCGGGCGGGCCGGTCGATGTCGCCTTGCAGGCCGAAATGGAACAGCAGCGTGTCGCCGAGCCGTCCGCCCACATGCGCGCCGTAACCGACGGCGATATCGGCGCACTTCGTCAGCCACTGTTCCTCGTAGCCGTCGAGCACCATCCCGTGCTCGGTTCCGGCATGGCGCCGGCGGCCCTCTCCGGCGATCGTCACGCAGCAGCACAGGGTGGTGATCTGCCGGTACTCGCCCACCTCCGCGATCGTCTCGCCGCGCGGCGCAAGCGGTCGCGAACGCGCGTGCCGGCCGGCGCGACCGGCGTCGAACTGGCCGACGAGCGCGGCGAAGTTGAGCGCACGAAACTGCGCCGCGAGCGCCTCGGCCGACGCGGCGCGCTGCCGCGGATTCTTGTTCAGCGCATGCCGCAGCACCGCGCCGAGCGGCAGCGCCGCGATCGACGGCGGGAGCGCCACATCCACCGGGCTCAGTTGCTGATAGAGGATCTCGGCCACGCTTGCGCCTTGCATGACGACCTCGCCCGTCAGGCATTCGATCACGATCAGGCCCCACGCATACAGGTCGCTGGCGGGCGTCGGCGGCTCGTTGCGCAACTGCTCGGGCGCGCAGTAGGGCGGCGAACCGAGCACCTCGGTCGCGAGCGTCGCGGTCTGGCGCGCGATGTCTTCGGTGCCGGGCAGCAACGCGCCGATGCCGAAATCGAGCAGCTTCGCGTGCGGCCCGTCGTCGGCCATCGCGATCACGATGTTCTGCGGCTTCAGATCGCGATGCACGATGCCGCGCCGATGGGCGGCCGCGAGCGCGTCGAGCACCTGCGTCATCAGCCGCCCGGTGTCGATGGCCGACAGCGGCCCGTCCGCCGCGAGCCGGTCGCGCACCGTCCGGCCCTCGACCAGTTCGAATACGGCGAACAGCCGCCCGTCGGGCGCCTCGCCCTGGTCCAGCAGCGCCACGATGTTCGGATGCCGCAGCGCCTCGCACAGGCTCGTCTCGCGCCGAAAGCGTGCCCGCCGTCGCATCCGCTCCGGCGCGACCAGCGCGGCGTCGTCGCGCATCAGCTTGAGCGCGACGGCGTGCCCCGTCTCGTCGCAGGTCGCCCGAAACACCACGCCGTTGCCGCCTTCGCCGAGCAGCGCGCCGAGCCGGTAATGCCATTTGCCGGCGAGCGTCGCGAAAGGCGCCGCGCGCTTCGACGGTTCTGGTGCGTCCGGGCGGACGGCGGGGTGAGACGCGGTCGGTAGCACGGCCGGTTCTCCCGCGTTCACGGGCAATGGACGACCGGGCCCGGCACCGCGCGCGGCACGCCGAGACGCGGCCCGACGGCCGGCACCGACTCGCATTCGAGATGCTCGCCGCGCATGATCCGGAACGGCACATCGCCGAAGCGGACGCTGCCGCGCCGACGCTCGACGAGCTGGCTCGCGCCCAACCCCGGCAGCGCCGCGAATTGGCTCCGGGCGCGATGGATCTGCACGTTGACATGGGACGCGTCGATGCCGAGCATGCGCGCGAGCCGGTCGAGTTCGATCCACCCTTGCGTGGCGGCGTCGTAGCCGGCCTGCATGTCGGCCGAGCGCGCGCGGGCAAGCGTGACGAGGCTGTAGTGATGGGCGCGTTCGCCGAGGTCGACCACGCCGCCACGGACATGCAGCAGCATGCGCACGTGCTCCTCGTCGCGGCTGACGAAGAATTCGAGCAATTGCGCCGGCGCGGCCGGATCGGCAGGAGCGGCGAGCATCACCGTCGAGCCGTGGCGCGCGAGCGCGAGGCGCCACGCGAAGTCGCCGGTCGACACTTCGTCGCCGTCATGCAGCGCGCGCGGCGGCAACGTGTCGTCGCACAGCCATTCGCCGGCCGGCGAACGAACGATCGTGACCGGCTGCGCGGCAGGCGCCGGCAGGATCTGGCATGGCGCGAGCACGATCGGCGCGGCGGCGCCGCGGATCGGCCACAGCGTATCGGCCGGATCGTCGAGCGACTCGACGCGCCACGGCGCGATGCCGGCCCTGCCGAAGCGGATCACGTCGCCTTGCTGCAGCACCGCATGCTCGCCGTCGCGCAGCGAGACGCCCGATACCGACGTGCCGTTGCTGCTGTGATCGTGGAGCTCCCAGAGCCCGCCGACCCAGCGGATATGGGCGTGGACGCGGGACACCGAGCCGTCCCGGATGACCGTGTCGCAGCGCGCGTCGTCGCGGCCGAACACGTGATACGCGCGGAGCAGGCATGCGTCTCCGGAAGCGTCGTTCTTGAGTATCGCCATGGCCGCCCCGTGTCGGATTCGCCCGGATCGTTCGAGTGACGCATCGACGCTGCCGGGCAAGCGATTGCTTCAATGATCGCGAACAGTGCCGCCCGTTCGCCGCCTCGTTACCTGTTTTTCTGGTCAGCTTCCTGCAAGGGTCGCCCAAGCGTCGCGCGTTATTTCGGCAAATTGAATGGTCGATCGCTTTGTTGTTTTAAAGCCTGGCAACCCGATGAAAATCCTGCCAAATAAAATCGTGCTCCGCAACCGGCATACCTGGATAACGATTTTATATTGCAATGCCTTACCTTTTCGATGAATTTTCGGATGACGGATAAAGGGTCGAAATTCTTCATCGCGGCTCGCTCTGCCGTGATCCATGCGCCATGGCCGACACGATGACATTGAATGACGGAGTCGGATTAATGACCTTTGCCAACGCGGAATTCTTGTTTGCACGGTGGAAAATAAAATAAAACCGTTTCGATTTTTAAAATAGTTTTCTACGGCGTTTTTATAACCTTCCCTGTTTAACTTATTCATGAATCCCGCCGCATCGCGGCGGATGTCTCGCGGGGTAGTCGGCAAACGCAGGTGTATCCGCACGACCATGCATCGGGAGGCGTCGATCGAACGGCCGCGACACCGGATCCGGCATCGCGCCCGCCCGGTCGCCGGGATCGATTCACCCACGACATCGCAGGAACGCCCCCAACGGCCGCCTCGTCGCACGCCCCGCCCCACCAT